>JADGHD010000793.1 GCA_019689615.1 Frankia sp.
CGCCGACCTGGTCGTCTTCGACCCGGAGGCCTCGGCAGTGGTGGACGCCACGCGGCTGGCCCACCGCCACCCCATCACCCCCTACGCTGGACGGGCGCTGGACGGCGTCGTCCACGCGACCTACCTGCGCGGGCAGCGAGCCGACGGAGACCGCCCGCCGCGTGGCCAGCTGCTCACCCGATGAGCCGGCCGCCCAGCCGGCACCACCAGCCGGACCCCCGCTGCCAGCCGGACCCGCCGGGCCGCCCGGCCCTGGCGCTCCCGCGGCCTGGCCGCGACCGCCCCGTCTCCTGGGAGGAACACCTCGGATGGCTGACGCCCCCGACCTGACCAACCTCGTCGACCTCGCCGGCGCGCGGCTCGGCGGCTCGGTGGTGGCCGTCAACGACGAGTTCTTCGCCTTCGCCGAGCGCATGCTGCTGCCCGAGCCGCCGATCGTGCGTCCGGGGGTGTTCACCGAGCGCGGCCAGTGGACGGACGGCTGGGAGACCAGGCGCCGCCGCGTGCTCCCGGGCGCCGACTGGGCGGTCATCCGGCTCGGCATGCCCGGCATCGTCCACGCGATCACGGTCGACACCACCCACTTCACCGGCAACTCCCCGGAGGAGGTGGAGATCTCGGGCACCTCCGTCGGCGGCTACCCGTCGCCGGAGGAGCTGCTCGACGAGTCGGTGGAGTGGGTCACGCTGGTGCCGCGCACCCCGGTCAAGGCGGACTCGGTCAACGTGCTGCCGGTGTCCCCGTCCGGCCGGATGCGGATCACCCACCTGCGGCTGACGATCTTCCCCGACGGCGGCGTCGCCCGGCTGCGGGCGCACGGCGAGGTGCTGGCCGACCCGCGGCTGCTCGACCGGGTCACCTCGGACCTCGCCGCCTCCGCCCTGGGCGGGGTGGTCGTGGCCGCCAGCGACATGCACTACGGCGACCGGCACAACCTCAACGCCTCGGGCGAGGCGCGGGTGATGGGGGAGGGCTGGGAGACCAGGCGGCGGCGCACCCCCGGCTACGACTGGGCGATCGTCCGCCTGGCCACCGCCGGGCGGATCGTGCGCGCCGTCGTCGACACCCGCCACTTCCGCGGCAACGCGCCGCGGGCGGTGGCCCTGTGGGCGGCGAACGCCCCGGAGCTGCAGTTCTCCGACGACGTGTCGGCGATCACGGAATGGCGGCCGATGCTCCCGCCGACCCGCACCCAGCCGCACACCCAGCACCTGTTCGACCTGGAGGTCCCGGTGGAGGCGACGCACGTCCGGATCGACGCGATCCCGGACGGCGGGCTGGCCCGGCTGCGCCTGCTCGGCACGCCGACCGCGCACGGCCGGGAGGCGCTGGCGATGCGCTGGCTGGACTCGCTGTCCCCGGGCGCGGCCAAGGAGGAGCTGCTGGCCTGCTGCGGCTCGGAGGACTGGGCGAGCGCCGTGGTCGCCCGCCGGCCGTTCGGCACGCTGGAGGAGCTGCTGGCCGTCGCCGAGCAGGAGTGGTGGCGGCTGCCCGAGTCGGCCTGGCTGGAGGCGTTCACCGCCCACCCGCGGATCGGCGAGCGCCCGGCGATCGCCTCGACGCCGACCACGTCGGCCAGGACCACGGTCGTCGGCATGGACGCGCCGCGCCGCGAGCAGGCGGCGATGGAGCAGGCCAGTGCGGAGGTGCGGGCGGCGATGGCCGAGGGCAACGCGGCCTACGAGGAGCGCTTCGGCTACATCTTCCTGGTCCGCGCCGCCGGCCGGACCGCACAGGAGATGCTGGAGCTGCTGCGCGAGCGGCTGAACAACGACCCGGAGACGGAGCTTCGGGTCGCCGCCGGACAGCAGGCCGAGATCACCGCGATGCGCCTGCACCGCCTGATCACCGGCTCCTGAGCGGGCGGCCCACCGATGTCCCTGTCCACCCATGTCCTGGACACCGCGGCCGGTCGGCCGGCGGCCGGGGTCACCGTCCGCCTGGAGAAGGCCGTCCGCAACCTCGACGGCCTGCACCGGGGCTGGCGGCCGGTCGCCACCGCCCAGACCGACGACGACGGCCGGATCGCCAGCCTCCCGGCGGACACGCCCGGGCACTGGCGGCTGGTCTTCGACACCGCGGCACGCTCGGCGTTCTTCCCCGAGGTCGTCATCACCTTCGTGATCGACGACCCGGCGGAGCACTACCACGTGCCACTGCTGCTGTCCCCGTACGGCTTCTCGTCCTACCGGGGCAGCTGAC
>JADGHD010000794.1 GCA_019689615.1 Frankia sp.
GGGGGCGGCCCGGGGGGGGCTGGCCGGGGGGGAGGGGGGCGCCGGGGGGCGGGGGGGGGGGGGGCCGGGGGGGCCACCGGCCGCCCGACGGACAGGGACGAAAGGACAGACCGTGACGGATGTCGCGGTCCGGCCGGCGGAGAGACTCCCCGAGCCGGTGGACAAGGCGGGGGGGCGCCCCGGCCGGGGAGACCGGATCTTCCGGGTCGTCCTGGGGCTGGTGGTCATGGCCGCGGTGGTCCTGCGGTTCACCGCCAACCAGGCGCTGTGGCTGGACGAGGCGCAGAGCGTCGCGATCGCGCGGCTGCCGTTCTCCGGGGACGAGCCGACCCTGTTCACCGGGCTGGAGGAGGACGGCTCCCCGCCGCTGTACTACCTGGTCCTGCACGGCTGGATCAGCCTGTTCGGCACCGGCAACATGGCCGTGCGCACGCTGTCCGCGCTGCTGAACCTGCTCGCCGCCTGGCCGCTGTTCGCGCTGGCGAAGAAGATCGTCGGCACCCGGGCCGCGCAGGTCACCGTCGTGCTGTACCTCACGTCGCCGTTCGCGCTGTACTTCGCGACCGAGACCCGGATGTACAGCCTGATCGTCCTGCTCACCGCGCTCGGCGGGCTGGCGCTCGAGCGGGCGCTGCGGTCGCCGTCGGTGGTCTCGGCGGTCCTGGTGGCGCTGGCCGCCGGCTGCCTGGCGCTGACCCACTACTGGACCTTCTACCTGCTGCTCACCGTCAGCGGCTGGCTGATCCTGCTGGCCTGGCGGCCCCGGTTCCTGTTCCGGGGGGACCGGGCGAGCGTGGGCCGGCCGGGCGGCGGCCCACCGTTGCCCGGCTCGCCGGGGCGGGCCGGCGGCCCGAGCCTCGACCCCGAGGCCCGGGAGGCCACGCTCGCCGCGCAGCGCGCCGCCGGGCTGCCGGAGACCGGGGAGCTGCCGCCGAGCCCGCAGCCCCGGCAGCGGGGCGCCCACTCGGCGGCCGGCGCCGCCGCCCGGGTCAGCGCCGCGACGACCAGGCCGCGGTTCCCGGCCGGCGGGCGCAAGGGAGTGATCACCGCCCTCGTCGGGATCATCGGCGGGGCGATCGTGTTCTCCCCCTGGCTGCCGACGTTCCTGTCGCAGATGGGGCACACCGGCACCCCCTGGGGCGAGCCGGCGACGTTCGCCGCCGTGTCCCACGCCTACGGGCAGTGGGCCGGCGGGCCGACCACCCTCGGCCGGATCCTGCTGCTGTTCATCACGTGCCTGGCGGCGCTCGGCATCGCCGGCCGCGGGCTCGGCGGCCGGTTCGTCCTGATCGACCCCCGCGGCCTCGAGCCGGGCCGGACGCTGTTCCTGCTGGCCACGGTCACCCTGGTGGTCGCCGTCGCCGCCGGCAAGGTGGTCGGCAACGCCTGGGCCGACCGCTACACCTCCACGGCGTTCGTGCCGTTCCTGCTGGTCATCGGCCTGGGCGCGACGATCGTCCGGCACGAGCGGATGTTCCGGTGCACCGTCGTCGTCTGCGCGCTCGCCGGGGTGATCGCCGGGGCCGGGGACATCCACCGGGCGCGCACCCAGGCCAGCGAGGCCGCCGCCGTGCTCGGCCAGCTGGCGAAGCCGGGTGACGTCCTGCTCATCTGCCCCGACCAGCTCGGCCCCGGCCTCGCCCGCACGCTGCCCGCCGGGCTGCGGGCCCACCTGATCCCCGACTGGCAGCCGCCGGACCGGGTCAACTGGGTCGACTACGAGGAGCGCAACGCCGCCGCGGACGGCACGGAGCTCGCGCGCCGGGCGATCCAGGAGGCCGGCGCCAACACGATCTTCCTGGCGACCGCCGGCGGCTACCGGACATACGAGACGCTGTGCCTGCAGATCCAGACCGAGCTGCAGCGCTACCAGGAGGCGCAGTTCGCCCAGGGCCAGCGCGGCCGGCCGGACGCCAGCCCGATCATGGCCCAGGCCAAGCCAGCCGACGTCTACGAGAACTACTACCTCGTCCGTTTCCCCGGGAAATGACGGCCCGATGAGCCAGACGCCCCAGGGCACGCCAGGCGCCGACTCCTGGCCCGGCGCTGGCCGGGACCGCCCCGCCGGCCCTGGCCAGCCGGCCGCCCCCACCGACGCGCCCGGCCAGGCCGCGCAGCCGGCCGGCCCGCGCCGCGGCGCGCACCGGGCCGGCCGCCGCGGCGGGCTGGCCGGACGGGCAGCGGCCACCGGACATACGAGA
>JADGHD010000795.1 GCA_019689615.1 Frankia sp.
GAGGAGTTCTAGCCATGCGCGCGAACCACCTCCCCGCCCTCCCGTCCCTGCTCAACCCCCTGTACGCACCATGCCCGCGCCTGACGCGGCGGGATGAGCTGCGCATCTGGTGGCGGTGCTACGACCGCGAGCGGGCGCGCAGCCTGGCGTTGGCACGGCGGCCGGCCGTGGTGCGGCTGCCCCGGCCAGCCGTCGAGACGGAGGACCAGGTCATCGCGGAGAGGGTGGCGGCATGAGAGTCAAGGACTGGCCGACGCCGCCTCGGCTCACCGCTGATGAGGCGGCCGCTATCGAGTGGGGCGAGCTGACCTGGGGGGACGTTGTCCGCCAGCACGAGGCACGCGCCGTCCTGCGTCGGCTCCGCCCGCCGCTGCCCGAGCCTGAGCCGCCGGTGACGGAGTTCGGTCGGTCGGCGGCGGATGAGGGCGAATCCGATATGGCGCTGTTGGGTATGGTCATCATCCTCGCGAACTGCGCGTTCATCGTAACCGTGCTCTACCTGATTGGACGGTATCTGCCATGAGTGCGACGACGGAATCCACGGAACTGAGCATCACCGAGCGCATCCGTCAGGCACTGGAGGATCTGCGCACCGCCGAGCGGGAGCTACAGGAGTATCTGGCTGAGTGGGCGCCCGTGTTCGAGCACCGCGATGCGCTGCAAGAAGAGGTCGAGCTGTGCAGGCAGGCGCTCCTGGAGCTGCTGACCGGGCACGGCCTGGATTACGTCGAGGATGACCACGCGGCCGTCACGGTCGTACGGACCGACCGTGGCGCCTACAACGTCGACAAGCTGCCGAAAACGGCTGAGGTGCTAGATGCCTGCACGCTGACCATCGATAAGCGGGCCGTCGAGCGGCTGGTTAAGCGCGGCGTCATCACGCGGGAGCAGGCCGAGGCGGCCTGGGAGGCGAAGCCCGCCCGACCGTACCTGCGCGTCACGCCCGTCCCGCAGAACGGAGGTGCGGCATGAGCGAGCGAGGACAGCGGTTCGACCCGCGTCCCCATATTATCCGGCTCCCGAATGGTGAATACCTGGAGGTGAAGTGGCGGCTGGTCTGGTTTCGACAGGACCATCCGGCCGGCCGCATCGACACCGAGGTTCTGGAGGTTACCCCGGAGTACGCGCGGGTGCGGGCCACGGCCAGCTACCCGATCGAGGTTGGCGGCCAGATTGAATGGGCGCTCGGCACCGGCCACGGGACGGCTTCCCGGACCGCGAAACAATACGGCGATCGGTATGTGGAGCGGGCCGAGACGGCGGCCATCGGCCGTGCGTTGGCGGCCCTCGGCTACGGGACGCAGTACGCGAGCGAGTTGTCTGAGGACGATGACGAGCTGTCCGATGCGCCGGTCTCACGGCCACAACCGCCGGAGGATGACAACCCCTGGGACGTGCCACCACACCCGCGCTCCGTCGAGGCGCAGCGTCCCCAGCGCGGCAGCGGCGGGCGACGCGTGACGGCCAAGCAGGTCGGGTTCATCAAGGGACTGATCCACGAACAGGGCATCAGTCGCGAAACGCTGGAGCAGATGCTCCAGGCTCGCTACGGGCATGGTCTGGACGAACTGACGACCGCTGAGGCGTCAGAGGTGATCGAGGCGCTCCAGTCGGGCCAATTCGCGGCTCCGGCCGAGCGTGACACCGCCGACCAGGCCGATGAGGACGAGGCGGAGCGCACGCGCCGCGGTGAAGCGGTCCGCCAGGCCGTCGAGGAGCTGGCACAGAAATACGGCTGGACGATGTCCCGCGTGACCCATTGGTTCCGGCGGGAATTCGGTATGCGCCGCTGGTCTGACCTGACGGATGAGGCCATCGATGCGCTGCATGCCGAGATGGTGCGGGAGCGCGCCGAGGTCCACGGCATCCCCGACGGCGACGAGGAGGTCACCAATGCATGAGTGCCGGCGCCTCCTCATTATGGCCCGGCAGTATCTGGCGCGCGGGGCCGTGCCCCGGCGTCAGGCGTACTGCCCGATCTGTGGGCGCAAGGCACGGCTGGCAGCGGGCACCGACCGGTGTTCCGCCTGCCTCGCGGAGGCAATCGATCAATTGTTCGGCCATACCGGTACGAACATCCGTTCGTGGGCACGAGAGTATGACGCATGCATCGGCTGTGGCACGACCGAGCGACCGCACCACGCCCATGGGCTATGCGTCCGATGCTGGGGACGGGAGAGACGACATGTCCGGTTTGCC
>JADGHD010000053.1 GCA_019689615.1 Frankia sp.
TCCGGGTCCGGCGGGTGGTGGCGGTGGTGGTCGGGCGGGACCGGCGGGCGGCGGCGGACCCGCCAGCGCGGCCGGCGCCGTCACGGACGAACCAGCGCTCGTCCTGGCGGGCCAGCACGTTGGCGTAGATCAGCGAGCCGCCGCCCAGGCCGGAGGCGACCAGCGCGTCGATGCCGCCGAGCGACCAGACGTCGAACAGCCCGTGCATGCCCTCGCTCGGGTCCCACAGCGAGCGGGCCACGCCCTGCGGGGTGCGGGCGAACGAGCCCGGCGGGTAGGCCTGGCCGCGTTCCAGGACGAGGACGTCCCGGCCGGCCTCGGCGAGCCGGAAGGCGGTGACCGAACCACCGAAGCCGGACCCGACAACGACGGTCTCCACGTGCTCCGGTGTTGCTGTGCGGACCATGCGGCTCGGCCCCTTCGTTCCGATGGGCGGTCAGCTCGGACTTTGTGACGCACAGTAGCCGGCCAATATCCATCTGTCGAAGACGTGTCGGTGTCGACCCGGCGCGTTCCCCGCTGCCGCGTCACCCGCCGCCGAGGCCGGCGGCTGGCCGCGGGCAGGCGAAGGCCCGCCGGGGCCGGTGGCTGACCGGCCCGGGCGGGCCTGGTGCGGCGGCGCTGCCGCGGGCGGCGCGGACGCCGCCGGACGTGGTGGTCGGGCCAGGCGGGCGACGGGGCGTGGCTGGCGGCGACGACGGCGCCGTGGCCGCACCCGCCCGGCTGGCTGGCGGGTCAGGCCCCGTCGGCGATGGACCGCTCGCTCACCGGGCGGGTGGCGCTGGCGAGCCGGGCGGCGACGTGGGCCAGCAGCTGCGCCCACGCGTCGCGCAGCTCGTCGCCGCCGTCCGGGTACAGGTCGTCGACCGAGAGCATCAGCACGCTGCCCCCGCCGGGGGCCGGCAGGATCTCCCAGGTGGCGATGACCGTCGGCTCCTCGCCGTCCGGCTGGGGGGCGCCGAGGGTGTAGGTCAGCCGGTACGGCGCCGCGGCGCGCAGCACCGTCCCGTGGACCGTGGTGCCGGCGGCCGTGAGGCGGACGGGAGAGCCGGTGCGCCAGTCCGAGGTCAGCTCGCGGCCGGGCAGCATCGCGCCCGGGACCTCGACGCCAGGCTCGGCGTTCCCGGCGAGCACCCACCAGACCTCTTCTGGGCTCGCCGCCACGGACGCGGACAGGAAGCTCGTCCGAAACGGCTCATTCATGGTCTGCCATCCCCTCGGTTCGCAGGGGGCGCCCCGCTGCGCCCATGCGCTGATGGTGCCTGCCGAAAAGGACCCGTGACCTGCAGTGTCGTCCCGCGGACGTGTAACCGCGCGGACACCTCGCGGGGTGTCGTGTCGCCGGTCGGCGCCCCGGCGGCGGCCGCGTCCCCGGCTGTCCGCGCGCGCCCGCGCGACACCGGGCATCAGATATCACCGATTGTTGATGCAACCAACTGAACCAACATTCAACGTTGTCACGTCGTATCGCGAGCGCGCACCCGTAATGCCCTACTGTCATATTCGGGGGAAAACGCCGGTATTCCCGCCGAGGCCGCTGCGCCTCACCGCTGGGTACCGCTAATGTGCGGCCGACAAGGCCATTCACGGCGGAAGGAGCGCACATTGCGGAGGTGGTCGAGCGCGTCGGCACGAAGAGCGGCCGGCCAGACGCGTGGGGTCCGGGCCGGCTGGGCAGCGGCGTTCGGCTGCGCCGCCGTGATGCTCGCCGCCTGCGGGAGCTCCGGCGGCAGCCAGGCGAACGCCAGCGCCGAGGACGCGGCCAGCCCTTTCGACGAGGCGTTCGCGGTGATCTGTGAGGGCAGGCAGCCCACCAACCCCCAGGTGACGGCGCACAGCGGCGACCAGATGCCGTCGGCCGTGTTCGACGTGTGGAAGGTCGGTTTCTGCCAGGGCGAAGCCGGGGTCAAGCGCTGGGAGGACTCGGGCTCGTCGGCGTTCGCCGAGATTGCCCGCCAGGGCGACGCCGCCCGGGAGGCTCTCAGCCGGGTGCCACCGGACTGCGCCGCCGTCGCGGGCACCCCGGTGGAGGGGTTCTGCCGCTGACCCGGCACGCGCCGGGAATCCGCCGCCAGCGCGGCCGCCTGGCGTGCGGTGATATCGGGACGCCGCCAGGGCAACGCCGAAACATCGTTTTCATTCAAGTTCGGCGCGGGCCGCGCCCGCCGCGCCGGTAGGGCGCTCGTCCGCCACGCCTGGCGGAATCCCGCCGCCGGTTCTTCGCGCCCTGCCACCGGCTCGGCCATCAATCACGGCGGGCGGGCGCGCCCCGGCAATCTCCACCGCTCCCCGGCCACGCGTACTGCGTGCACCGATGCCCAGCCCACCGGCCGTCCGACGGCCCCTGGCCCGCGGGCCGCGAGGCGCGACGCGACAGCACCGGCCGCCCTGCGGCAGGCTGGTTGGCTGGCAGGCGGCGGAAGGCGGTCTCGACGTGGCTGACCAGGCGCGGGTAGTGGTCATCGGCTCCATCAACATGGACGTCGTCGTGACCGTGCCGCGGCTGCCGCTGCCCGGCGAGACGCTGGCCGGCACGTCGGTCCACCACGTCCCCGGCGGCAAGGGCGCCAACCAGGCCGTGGCCGCCCGCCGGCTCGGCGCGCCCACCGCGCTCGTCGGCGCCGTCGGCGACGACGCGTTCGGCCGCCAGCTCGCCGGCTTCCTGGCCGCGGAGGGCATCGACACCTCCGGGGTCCGGACGGTGGCCGGGGCGTCCGGGACGGCGCTCATCACCGTCGCAGCCGACGGCGAGAACACCGTCGTCGTGGCCGCGGGCGCGAACGCCGAGGTCGGCCAGCAGCGGGTGGCCGACGCCCGGCTACGCGCCGGCGACGTCGTGCTGCTGCAGGGCGAGATCCCGGCGGAGACGAACGAGGCGGCAGCCAGGGCGGCGCGGGCGGCCGGGGCGCGGACGGTGCTCAACCTGGCGCCCCTGCGCCCACCTGGTGCCGCCCTGCTGGCCACCGTCGACCTGCTGGTCGTCAACGAGACCGAGTTCGCGCAGCTCACCGGGCGCACCGCGGACGAGCTGGCGCTGGCCCGCCCCGGGGAGCTCACCAGCGCCGACGGGGCGCCGCTCGGCGACCTGGTGGTCACCAGGGGCGCCCGCGGGGTGGTGGCGCGGATCGGTGGCGAGCCGGTCGCCGTCCCCGGCCGGCGGGTGCGGGTGGTGGACACGACCGGCGCCGGGGACTGCTTCTGCGGCGCGCTCGCGGCGGCGCTGGTGGCCGGGGCCGCGCCCGCCGCAGCGCTGGAGCGCGCGAACGCCGCCGCGGCCCTGTCGGTGGGCCGGCTCGGCGCCGGCCCGTCGATGCCCACCGTCGCCGAGCTGGCCGACGCGCTCGCGCCCGGGTGAGACCAGTCACGCGGGCGCCGCGCCGTGCGGGGTGCCTCGTCGGGTGACCGGGACGGGCGTGGCACAGTGTGCGCCATGCCGTCCCACTCCGTGACCAGGTCGGCGCTCTCGGTTTCGGCCGACGCAGCGCCAGGGCTGGCCGGATCGTGGTCCGGCCCGGCGGGCGGTCTCGCGGGTCGCGGAGTCCGCGCCGCCGCCCGGGCCATGCCGGCCGCCGCGGTCGCGACCGTGCTCGGCGGGCTGGCCTACGGCCTGCCGGCGCTGGCCACGCTCGCCCGGGTCCGGAACCGGCTGGCGCCGTCGCTGGCCGGGATCGGCGACCCCGGGCACGTCGCACTCACGTTCGACGACGGGCCGGACCCCCGGTCCACGCCGCGGTTCCTGGAGGTGCTGGCGGCCCTCGAGGTCCGCGCGACGTTCTTCCTGCTCGGCGAGGAGGCCAGCCGCGCGCCCGAGCTGGTCGCCGAGATGGCCGCCGCCGGGCACGAGCTCGCCGTGCACGGCTGGGACCACCGGCCGATGCTGCTGCGCGGGCCGTGGTCGACCTACGACCAGCTCGCCCGCACCCGCGACGCCGTGGCGGCGGTGACCGGCCGCCTCCCGCGGTTCGTCCGGCCGCCGCACGGCATCCTCTCGGCCGCCGTGCTCGCCGCCGCCCGCCGCCTCGACCTCACCCCGGTGCTGTGGAGCGCCTGCGGCCACGACTGGACGCCGACCGCCACCCCCCGCTCGGTGCTCGACCGGATGGCCCCCGACCTGCGCGGCGGGGCGACGGTGCTGCTGCACGACAGCGACCGGACCAGCGCCCCCGGCTCCTGGCGCAGCGCGCTCGGCGCCCTGCCCGAGCTCGCCGCCCGCTGCGACGAGGCCGCGCTGCGCCTCGGGCCGCTGGTCGAGCACGGCCTGCCCGGCGTCCGCCGGTCCCCCGCCGAGGCCGGTTGAGCCCGCCGGCCGCGGCTCGCGGCCCCGCGGGACACCCGGTTCTGGCCGCTGACGGCCCTGGCCGGGCGCACCCGTGGCCCGTCGTCGGTCGCCGCGCGCGGGCGGCGGGGTCAGTCGGCCCGCTGCTTGTCGGTGACGCCGGCGCCGTCGAAGGTGGCGACCTCGGCGAGCACCCGGGCCGCCGCCCGCACCACCGGGACGGCGAGCACGCCGCCGGAGCCCTCGCCGAGCCGCATCCCGAGGTCGAGCAGCGGGACGAGGCCGAGCGCGCGCAGTGCGGCCGAGGCCCCGGGCTCGACCGAGCGGTGGCCGGCGACCAGCGCCGCCACCACGTCGGGCGCGAGGGCCGCCGCGACCAGCGCCGACGAGCAGGCGATGACGCCGTCCAGCACGACCGGCACCCGGGCGCCGGCAGCGGCCAGCAGGAAGCCGACCGTGGCCGCGTGCTCCAGCCCGCCCACCGCGGCGAGCGCCCCGACGGGGTCGGCCGCCGTCACCCCGGCCTCGGCGGCGCGGGCGATGGCCCGGCGGATGACGGCGATCTTGCGGTCGAGCGTCTCATCGTCGATGCCGGTGCCCCGGCCGGTGACCGTCGCCGGGTCGGCGGCCAGCAGGAGGGCGATGAGCGCGGCGGACGGCGTGGTGTTGGCGATGCCCATGTCCCCGGTGACGAGCAGGTCGTGCCCGTCCCGGATCAGGCCGGCGGCGACCTCGGCCCCGACGCCGATCGCGGCCAGCGCCTCGTCCGTGGTCATGGCCGGCTCGACGGTGATGTCGCCGGTCCCGGCGCGCACCCGCCGCCGCAGCAGCCGCGTCGGGCCACCGGTGGCCCCGGCGTCGTCCCCGCCAGCTCCCGCGGCCGGGCCGGCCGCGACGGCGGCGTCGACCGCGGCGCCGGCCTGCGCCGACATGCCAACGTCCACGACCACGACGGCCGCGCCGGCCTCGCGGGCCAGCGCGTTCACCACCGCGCCACCGGCCAGGAAGTTCGCGACCATCTGCCCGGTGACCTCCTGCGGCCACGGGGACACGCCCTGGGCGTGCACGCCGTGGTCGCCGACGAACACCGCGACCGCCGGCGCCGCCGGCACGGGCGGCGGGACGGCCCCGGCCAGGCCAGCGAGGCGGACCGACAGCTCCTCCAGCTCGCCGAGCGAGCCGCGCGGCTTGGTGAGCCGGTCCTGGTGCTCCCGCGCCGCCCGCTCGGCCGCCGGGTCGGCCGGCCGGATTCCCGCCAGCAGCTCCGCCAGGTCCGGGTGCTCGCGTGGACGCGCAGTGCTCATCACAGACTCCAGGCAGGTGAGGGACTCCCGAACCGCACCGGTCTCCCGGCGGGGCCGCTGGCGGCGCCGGCCGCGCCGGGCAGCCCGCGGGACCAAACGCACCCCGATGTGGCCGAGGTGGCCCGAAAACGGGACCGACCGGCCGAAGGTAACCCCCGCCCCGGGGCCCGGGCCAGCGCCGCCCGCAGCCGGATGGCGCGGCTCACGGGGCGCGCGCCGGTGGCGGGCGCGGGGCCGCAGCGCGCCGGGTCGGTCGCGCCGGGTCAGTACAGGCCGTCCCAGGTGATGATCACGGCGAGGACGAGCAGCGTGACGGTGGTTGCCACCTCGATCAGGGCCCCGAAGACGTCGCCGGTGACGCCACCGAGCCGGCGGACCGCGTGCCAGGTGAGCAGCCGCCCGGCGGCGAGCCCGGCCAGGGCCGCCGCCGGCAGCCACAGCGCGGCGAGGAAGCTGGTCGCGGTCAGGCCGAGCAGCACATAGCCGAGCACCAGCGGCACGGCGACGGCGACCGCCCGCGCCACCGGCGTGGCCGTGCCGGCCACCAGCCCACCGAAGCCGTCCGGCCGGGCCGACGGGACCGACGGCCGGGCGGCGTCGAGCGCGGCGACCCGGCCCACCACGGCCACCACCAGCAGTGTGACCAGGGCCTGCGCCCGGCTGCCCGCGGCCAGCACCGCGACGATCGCGCCGATCTGCAGCAGCAGCACCCCGCCGACGGCGGCCACCCCGAACGCGCCGATATCGGACCGACGCATGATCTCCAACGCCTCCGGCGCGGGCCGGCGGCTGCCCAGCCCGTCCGCGAGGTCGGCGAGCCCGTCGAGGTGCAGCCCCCGGGTGAGCAGCGCCAGCGTGACGACCCAGGCCACCGCGGCGAGCAGCACGATGCCGTGCCCGTGTCCCCGCCAGAACAGCAGCGCCACCGCCCAGCCGACCAGCCCGAGCAGCGCGCCGAGCACCGGCAGCCAGCGCAGCGCCCCCGCCGCAGCGGCGCGGTCGACGCCGCCCTGCCCGCCCGCGCCGCCCTGCCCGGGCACGGCGGCGGGCCCCGCCGCGGAAGCCGCCGTGCCGTGCGCGCCCGCGGCGTGGGCCAGCGCCGGTGGCACCGGCAGCACGGTGAACATCCCGACGGCCAGCGGCAGGGCGCTCAGCCCGGCGGCACCGCCGAAGCCGCCCGGCCGGGGCCCGAGACGGCGGGTGGGGCCACTGCCCCGGGCGACGCGGCCCGCGCGGGCACCGGCCGCGCGAGCCGCAGCGGCCGACGAGCGGCCAACGCCGCGCAGCGCGGCGAAGCCGTCGGCGGACCGCCTGCGCAGCCACACCGTCGCGTCGCCGAACCGCCTGCCCACCCCCGGGCCAGCCGGTGCTGGCCGAGCGGGGCCACCTGGTACCGGCTGGCCCGGGTCCGGCGCGGCGGGCCGGCGAGCGCCCATCGGCCGGGTCGCGCCCGGGTCGGCCGCCGCGGCCGGGTGCGCCCCGCTGCCCGGCCGGCCACCGCGCAGGCCCCGACGCGGCCGACGGGGCGGTTCCTCCTGACGGGCGTAGGTCAGCACCTCGTCCAGCGAGGAGTACTCGGACCCGGGCCGGCGCCGACGCTGGGCGGGGGCCGCGCCGGCCGACCCGGCGGGTGGGCCTGGCAGCGGCGTCTCCCCGAGCGGGTCGTCGACGCCGTACGCGGACGACGCCGGGTACGGCTCGCCCCCGTACGGGGCGTCTCCGTACGGGGGCGATGGGTGAGCGTGTTCCGGGGAGGGCGCGGCGGGCGCGTGCCTGGCGTCATCCATCTGGTCGCGGGGGACCCCGGCCGGACCGCCGCCGTCCGGAGGCGGGCTGGCGGGACCGTCATGCGCGGTGTGTCCCTCTGGGCCGCCTGTTGTGGTCATGGCCGGATCCTCCACTGCCGTCGCGTTCGAACGGTTACCCACGATCGGCGTGTCGCCAACGCCCCGTCACGACGACCCGCCCGTCCCGGTCAGTACTGATCCCCAGCCAGGACCAATCGTGCCCTATCTCGCATCACTCGCTGCCCCCCACCCCATCCGACGGACCGCAAGCGGCCCGTCCGCCCGCGACTCCCGGCTCCCGACGGGCTCCGGCCGCGTTCACCGCGTGGTGCGGATCAGCATCGCCAGACCGGGCCCTTCCGCTCCGAACAGGGCAACGGGCGAGGGTGCGGCCACGTGCCGAGACGCGGAACCCGCGGCGTCGACGAGACGTGGTCGTGGCCGGGAGCCACCGAGCGCAGGGTGATCCGCGCGCATCCGCGGTCCTGGACTCCCGGACGGCCTCGCCGGTCGGGGGTGATCCGCGCGCGTCCACGGTCGGCGGCCGGGCCGCGCCGGTCGGCAGCTAGCGCAGGCGCTGGGGGATGCCGGCGGTGCAGAGCCAGACCTCGTCGGCCTCGGCAGCGAGGCGGGCGTTGAGGCGGCCGAGTTCGTCGCGGAAGCGGCGGCCGGCGGCCGTCGCGGGCACCACGCCGGAGCCGACCTCGTTGGTCACCGCGACCACCTCGGCCTTCGTGCTCGTCCATGCCGCGACCAGCTCGTCCATCGCCCTGGCCAGGGCGGCGTCCGCCTGCTCGCGCGCGGGCTGGCCGCCCGGGCCGGCCCAGACGCCGGCCGCGTCCATCGCCGCGGTGAGCCAGGTCGCGACGCAGTCGAACAGCACGGCGGGCCGCTCCTCGCCGGCCGAGTCCTGCCCGGCCGCCGCCAGCACGCCGGCCGCGTCCGTGGTCTCCACAGTGGTCCAGCCCGCGGGGCGGCGGGCCTGGTGCTCGGCGAGCCGGCGGGCCCACTCGGGGTCCTCCGCCGAGGCGGGCGCGCCGGTGGCCAGGTAGACCACGTGCTCGCGGTCGGCGAGCATCCGCTCGGCCAGCGCCGACTTGCCCGACCGGGCGCCGCCGGTCACCAGCACCCGCCGGGGGCCGGCGGTCGAGCGCTGACCGCGGTCGGCGAGGGCGGCCGGCTGGCCCGCCGGGAGCGCACCTCGCTCGGCGCCAGGGTCCGTCAGCCCGAGACGGTCCGCGCCCCGCTGCGGGGCCGGTGCCTCTTCGGGCGACGCGGCCCTGGCCCGCGGGATCGGCACGGCCGGCGTGACGGGTCGGGCGCGGTGGCGGGCGGCGACGGCGGCGGAGGCGACCGCGACGGTGGCGGCGACGGCCGCACCGGCGACCTCCGTGGTGCTGGCCAGGCCTCGGGTGACCGCGCCGGTCACGGCGGCGGTGGTGGTCGCGGCGGCGGCAGCGGCGGCGGAGGACGCGGCGGCGGCAGCGGCGATCGCGGCCCGCGCGGTGACGACGGCCGCGGCGGCCGAGCCGACGACGACCGTCACCGTCGCGGCGGAGGCGGCTGTGGTCACCGACCCCAGTACCGCCCGCATGGACCGGGACGACCTGGGCTGCCGGCCGGACGGGCCGGCCTGGCCTCTGCCGGCAGCCGGCCGGCCAGCCGGACGCCCGGCCGAGGCGATCCCGACCATCCGCGCCTCCCCGCCGCTCGTGACCAGGTGCCTGGTGACCACTGGTTGTTCCGGCATCGTTTCACGCCGCAGCCCTTCCGTGCCGCCGGTCACCAACAGCGGGTGGTTCGCCGAACGCCACTCCCACCGGCGCCGGTCACCCGCCGACCGGGTCGCGGCCACGGCCAGCGGCGCCGCGGGCGAGGACCGCTCGCCTCCGCGGGAGGCCAGGACAGCGATCGGCGCGATCGTGATCGCGGCCGTGGCCCCGGCATGCCGGGAAAAGCCCGTGGCGGCGGAATCGCCGCGCGGTCGGCGCCTATACACACGCCGAGCCGGCCGGGCAAGGTCCCGACCGGCTCGAAATCGGCACCGTCGCGGCAGGAGGTGCGTGGTAGGAAAGTCTGCCAGCCTTTGGTCTGGTCAGCAGACGTACCACGCGCGGCTCGTCGCGCGCGGGCCGCGGTGACGGATAAAGGAAGGTGTTCCGGAGAATGCGGCCGTCGGTGGGACGGCGTCAGGCATCGCGGATGGTGCGCGCCGCGTGCTTTCGGCGTGCGGACGCCCGGTGGGCGCCAGGGCGCCGGTTGGCGGGACGTGCCCTGGTTAGTGGGACGCGCCCTGACGGAGCATGATGATCTCGAGCTCGTGCCGGGCCGCCGGCGACAGGGACTCGGCAGCCAGGTAGGACTCGAGGGCGCGGCGCTCGCGACGGGCGATGCGGCGGGCGGCCGCGGCGGCGCGGAGGCGGGAGAAGTCGTGTCGCATGGCTGGCTCCTGGGGCGTGTGTGACGACGGCCGCTTTTCTTCAGCCGTCATCTCAATTGTGCTCCTATTGCCACATTTTTCCGAGGTGTCAAGCACGTGACCTGGTAGACAAAAGGCCCGCCCCGGCCGCCGTCCGGGGTGTCGGCGGCCACATTTCGGGCACATTAAGTGCCCGTCGGTAACCGCGGTCACAGCGACGGCGGCCACCGCGCCGGGAACCGTTGGTGGACGGGCTCCAACGCCCCGCCCGCGCGGGCCCGACGGTCGCGCCGAGCACGTTCCACATCGGGCCACAGGCGCCGCGCGACAGCCCGAACAATACGGAGCACCGCCGCCGAGAAAGCACGCTGACCTGCGCCTTTCCGCTCGCCGCCCGACCGGCCGCCGCGGCGGGGGCCGCGGACGGTCGCCGGTGGCCGCGGCTGGTACATCGGCACCATCCACAGTCGCGACGGCCGGCTCGGCCGTCCATCGCCCAGGAGTGCCTGTTCCGGGAGATCCGCCCGGGCAGCGCGGCCTGACCGCCCGGGGCGTCCATGTTGGCGGCCCCGGCGAGCTGGCGGCCCCTGCGACGCGGCGGCCCCGGCGAGCTGGCGGCCGCCCAGCACTGGCCGCGGGCGGCTCGGCCGAGGGCCTAGGCGGCCGGCGCCCGGTCAGCCGGCGCGGGTACCGACGCCGCCGGCTCGGCCGGTGTTCGCTGGGTGGGTGGCGGGGCCGGGCGCAGCAGCAGCTCCCGGTCGCGGACCGGGCCGAACCGCAGCGTGCGCAGGTCGGCGAGGTAGTCCGAGCGCATGCGCCAGGGCCGGCGGGTCCCCTGCCGCGGCAGCTCGTCGCGCGCCCTGGTGATGTAGCCCGAGGTCAGGCCAAGGATGCTCGCCTGCTCGTCCACGCCGCGCTCCCCCGGCCGTGCCAGGGCGTGCGGCACGAAGACCTGGCAGCCCCGACGGTCGAGGTGGCGCAGCAGCCGGCTCAGGTAGCGGCCGGCCAGGTCGACCTTGAGCGTCCAGGACGCGTTGGTGTAGCCGAAGACGAAGGCGAAGTTGGGCACGTCCTCCAGCAGCACCGACTTGTAGACCCGCCGGCTCGCCGGGGTCACCGGCTCGCCGTCGACGGTCAGCGTGAGCCCGCCCAGCAGCCGCAGGCGCAGGCCGGTCGCGGTGGCGACGACGTCGGCGGGCAGCTCCTCGCCGGAGCGCAGCCGGATCCCGTGCTCGGTGAAGGTCTCGATGTGGCCGGTGGCGACGGTGGCCCGGCCGGCCCGGATCTCCTCGAACAGGTCGCCGTCGGCGAGCACGCACACCCGCTGGTCCCACGGGCGGTAGCGCGGGGTGAAGTGCCGGGCGACGTCGTAGCCCTCGGGGAGCCTGCGCGCGGCCGCGCGGATCAGCGTCTCGCTGGCCTGCCGCGGCAGGCGCCGGCTGAGCCGGTAGGACAGGTCGGTGCGGGCGATCGACTGCCAGCGGATCAGGCGGCTCGCGGCCGGCGCCGGCAGCCGGCGGCGCGCCCACCGGGCGAACGGGTCGACGCTGGGCAGCTCGATCACGTACGTCGGCGACCGCTGCAGCATCGTCACCTGAGCCCCCTGCCGGGCCAGCGCCGGCACCAGGGTCATCGCGGTGGCGCCGCTGCCGATCACCACGACCCGCGCCCCGGCCACGGCCAGGTCGGCCGGCCAGTGCTGCGGGTGCACGACCCGGCCACGGAACCGCTCGATGCCGGGGAACTCGGGGCAGTAGCCCTGGTCGTAGTCGTAGTAGCCGGTGCAGGCGATCAGGACCGTGCAGGTCAGCCGGGCCCGGCGGGTGCCGGCCGCGCCGCCGTCGCCGCCCTGGTCCGTCCTCACGTCGACGTCGAGCGTCCAGCGGGCCTCGGCGCTCGACCAGGTAGCGGCGACCACCTGGTGCCCGTAGCGGATCCTGCGGTCGGTGCCGTCGGCCTGGGCGGTCTCGACGAGGTAGCGCAGGATCGAGCCGCCGTCGGCGATCGACTTCTCGCCGGTCCACGGCCGGAAGGAGAAGCCGAGGGTGTGCATGTCCGAGTCGGAGCGGATGCCCGGGTAACGGAACAGGTCCCAGGTGCCGCCCAGGGTGTCCCGCGCCTCCAGCAGCGCGAGCGAGCGGCCGGGGAAGGCCCTGGTCAGGTGGTGCGCGATCCCGATACCGGAGATCCCGGCACCGATGATCGCGATGTCGAGGTGCTCCGGTGCCGCCGCCATGGTCGGTCCTCCTCGTCGCCGTGCGCGCGCCCGGGGACGGGGCCCGCATGGGGGTCGCGCGCGGGTCGGGCGGCCGGGACGACCAGCCGCCGGTCAGCGCGCGCGGCTCAGCGACACCGCCAGCAGCGCCGTGTCGTCGTCGTGGCCGCTGCCCCGGGCCAGCGCGGCCAGCGCCCGGTCACACAGCTCCTCGCTGCCGGCGGCACCGGCGGCGACCGACCGCAACGTCGCCATCCCGGCGTCCGCCGAACGGTGCCGATCCTCCACCAAACCATCTGTATAGAGCAGGAGAATGCTGCCCGGGGCGAAGGGGACGATCGTCTCGGCGTACGGGGCCGGTTGGACGTCGCCGGCCAGCCCAGCGCCCAGCGGCGGGCCCGGCTCCACCTCGACGAACCGCGGCTCGCCCTCGGCCGGCACGACGAGCGGCGGCAGGTGCCCGGCCGACGTCACCCGCAGCTCGCGGGCGGCCGGGTCGAGCACCGCCATCGCGGCCGTGGTGATCTGCTCCTGCTCCAGCCGGCTGACGGCGGCGTCGAGCTGCAGGAAGACCGCGGCGGCCGGAAGGTGCGCCGCCGCGTGCGCCCGGGCGGTCGCCCGAAGCTGGCCCATCGTGGCGGCCGCCTGGATGCCCCGGCCCATCACGTCCCCGATCACCAGCGCGATCCGGCCGTCGTCCAGCGGCAGCACGTCGTACCAGTCGCCGCCGACGAGCGCGCCGACGCCGGCCGGCAGGTAGCGCCAGGCGAAGGTCACCCCGGGCACCGTCGGCATCCGCCGCGGCAGCAGGCTGCGCTGCAGGGTCAGCGCCGTCTCCCGCTCCTGCCGGTACTGCCGGGAGTGCACGAGCGCGACCGCCGCCCGGTCCACCACGTCCTCGACCAGGCTCTGCTCGTCCAGCGAGAACGGCGGGTCGCTGGCGCTCCGGCACAGGCCGAGCACGCCGATCGTCTCGCCGTGGACCCGCAGCGGGACCGCCAGCACCGCCCCGACGCCCGTCGGCAGGTGGGCCGTGGGGCCGCTGCGCCGGGCCGCCGCCGGCTGGTCCGGCGCGGTGGTGTCGCGGTGCGGCATCGGTGGGCGGGCCGAGCCGGCCACCTCGACGGCCTCCGGGACCGTCTGCCCGGGCGGGCATGCCGCCACGGTGGCGACGACCGGGCAGCCGCACTCCAGCGCGCGGCGGATCACCGGCACCCGGCTCGGGTCGAGCCGCCCCGCGGGCACCCCCGGCCCGTCACCGCCGTCCGGCCGTTCGAGCGGGCCTGTCGCGCCCGCCGCCCCCGGACCACCGACCGCGGCGTCGGCCGGGGCGAGGGTGCTCCCGCCGCCCTCGACGGCGCCGGCCTCGGCCACCAGCCGCAGCCGCCGGTCGCTGCCGACGAGGTAGACGGCGGCGTACTCGGCGAGCGCCGGGGCGAGCAGCGTGACCAGCTGGCGCAGCGCGGCGCGCTCGTCGAGGCGGGCGGTCAGCCGCTCGGTGGCGGTGGCGAGGAAGGTCACCCGCTCCCTGGCCTGGCGCTCCGCGGCGATCAGGCGTGCCCGCTCCAGGGCGAGCGCCGCCTGGGCGGCCAGGGCGGTGGCGAACTCGCGGTCGTCCGGGCCGAACAGACGCGGGTGGTCGAACGAGAACCGCAGCGCGCCGAGGATCTCGCCACCCGCCCGCAGCGGCAGCGCGCACAGCGACACCGTGCGCGGCTCCAGGTCGCGCAGGCCGGGGAAGCGCCCGTGATGCTCGGTCACCGACTCCAGCCAGACCGCGTGGCCCTCGCGGATCGCCTCGGCCGCCGGCAGCGCCGCGTCCCGCCGCTCCGCCCGCAGCTGGGCCACCAGCTCGGTCGAGTAGCCCAGCGAGCCGGGCACGGACAGCAGCTCCTCGCCGTGCGGCGTGAGCAGGCTGCCGCCGCTGGCCCCGAGCGCACCGACGCCCTCGGACAGCACGGCCGTGGCCACCTGCTCCGGCCGAGTGGCCGAGGCCAGCAGCGCGGTGACGGCCTGCAGCCGGGCCGCGCGCCCGCTCGCCCGGCTGGCCGCCGAGACCTCGCTCAGCAGCCGCAGCAGGTAGTCCTCGAAGCTAGGTGTCGCCGACGGCCGCTCGCCGCGGCTGGCCGCGCGTAGCTGGGCGACCAGAGCCGAGACGTACCAGTGCCGGAACGCCTGGTGCTCCGGCGGCGCCTCGAGGGTGAGCAGCCGGGCCGCCCTGGCGTACTGGTCGGCCTTGTCCAGCGCCTTCAGGTAGTCCTCGCCCGCCTGCGCCGCCGAGACCGGCAGCCACAGGTCCAGCTCCGTCCGCCGCGCCCCGGCGGCCGCCGCGGCCAGGGCCTGCCGGCGGATCGCCTCCCGGGCCTCGGCGAACCGGGTGGTCACCGCGACGATCAGGTCCGCGAGCGGCGCCGGCAGCTCGCCATCGGTCGCGCCGGCCGCGACCAGCGTGAACTCGCGCACCAGGTTGTCGACGTGGCTCTTGGCGGCGAGCAGCAGCTCCGTCGAGACGTCCCCGAGGTGCACCCGGTAGCGCGGTTCCGCTGGCGTGGCCTCGGCCGGCCCACCCACCGCGGCCGGCCCGTCACGGGCGGCCGGCGCGCCCGCCGCAGCGGAGCCGGTGATGGTGGCCCGGCTCGCGTCGGCACCGGCGTCCTCGACGGGTCGGCTCACCGC
>JADGHD010000796.1 GCA_019689615.1 Frankia sp.
ACGTTGCGCGTGCTGGGTGGCCTCGGACTGGTGAATAATCCACCGGGACAAGGGTGCAGGGCATGGCCGTTCAGTGGCGTTGAACGGCCTGAGCGGGGGCCTTCGCCTTCTCGCCAGACGGTCCTGCAGGTGCAGCCGTGCGGCCGGCGGCCTGGCGGGCGTACGCCCTTGAAGCTGGGCTTGCTGGCGGCGCGGCAGACCGGGCAGAGCAGACGTGCGAAAAGGACCTTCGGTTCTGGGGCCGGCTGGTCGTTCATCTGCCGCTCACCGATCCGGTGCCGTTGCAATGGCGGCAGTTGATGTACTCGTAGCCGATGTCACCGCGTTTGTTGTCCTTGCGGGCGCGCTGAAGTTGGCCGGTGCCGTTGCACGCGTCGCAGGCGCGGATGCCGGTGACCGTGTCCTCGTCGGGATCGGCGCCGTGGTATCGGGTCTCGCCCTTCTTGCGGGCCATGGCGGAAGGGTAGGCCGGGCATCGGCGCGCGTCACTGGCACGGCGGTGCCGGTAATCGTCCCCGCTACGGGATGTCCTGATCGCGGCGAACCGCTCCGCGGCGAACCGTTCACCGCGTTGGCACTTCCGGTGGAAATCCGGCCGAGGTGGGCGGCCGAGCGCGGGAGACCGACCCGAGAAAGCAGTGCGTGTTTCGGTCGCAATCCGCCCAGGGCTGCCAGATGGCGCGACCCGCCGGTAAGCGACCGCACGCCGCCGCGTACGCCGCCATCCGCGCCAATACCTGCCCGGTCAGGCGCTGGTGGAAGACGTCAGACGTTGAACCGGAATTCGACGACGTCGCCGTCGGCCATCACGTAGTCCTTGCCCTCCATGCGGACCTTGCCGGCCGCCCGGGCGGCGGCCACGGAGCCGGCCGCCATCAGGTCGTCGTACGACACGACCTCGGCCTTGATGAAGCCACGCTGGAAGTCGCTGTGAATGACCCCGGCGGCCTCCGGTGCCGTGGCGCCCTTCCTGATCGTCCAGGCCCGGGCCTCCTTGGGGCCGGCGGTGAGGAAGGTCTGCAGGCCGAGGGTGTGGAAGCCGATCCGGGCGAGCGCCGCCAGGCCGCTTTCCTGCTGGCCGAGGGAGGCGAGCAGCTCGGCGGCGTCCTCCTCGGGCAGCTCCAGCAGCTCGGCCTCGACCTTGGCGCACAGCACGACGGAGTCGGCCGGGGCGACGAGGCCCGTCAGCTCCTTGCGCCGGGCGTCGTCGGCCAGCACGTCCTCGTCGACGTTGAAGACATAGAGGAACGGCTTGGCGGTCAGGAGGAAAAGGTCGCGCAGCAGGGTGCGGTCGATTGACGGCTCGGCGGACAGCGGCCGGCCCTCGTCGAGCACGGCCTTGGCCGCCTCCACCGCGGCCAGCACCGGCTGCTTCGACCTGTCGCTCCTGGCCTCCTTGACCAGCCTGGGCAGCCGGTTCTCGATCGTCTGCAGGTCGGCGAGGATCAGCTCGGTGTTGATGGTGGCGATGTCGTCCGCCGGGTCCACCCGGCCCTCGACGTGCGCGACGTCCGGGTCGGAGAACGCCCGGACGACCTGGCAGACGGCGTCGCACTCGCGGATGTTGGCCAGGAACTTGTTGCCGAGCCCCTGGCCCTCGGACGCGCCGCGGACGAGGCCCGCGATGTCGACGAAGCTGACGGTGGCCGGGACGATCCGGGCGCTGTTGTACAGCCTGGCGAGCTGGGCCAGCCGCGGGTCGGGGACGCCGACCACGCCGACGTTGGGGTCGATCGTCGCGAACGGGTAGTTGGCCGCGAGCACGTCGTTGCGGGTCAACGCGTTGAACAGCGTCGACTTACCGACGTTGGGCAACCCGACGATGCCGATCGACAGACCCATGCGCCGAGTGTACGGAGCACGCCGCAGCGGCCCGCCGGCGTCGCCGGGCGCGGCCGCCCGGACCGCCTCGCGGGCGTGGCCGGCAGGGCCGCCTCGCGGGCGCGGCTGGCAGGGCCTCCCCGACGCCGCCCGTCGGGGCGATGCCCGCACGGTCCGTACCATGGAGCGCACGACGAGGCCGGGCCATGCGGTCTGGCTCGCCCTGCCCGCTGGCCCGCCATGCCTGCCTGGTTCCGGCGCCGTCCAGTCCGGCCGGGCTGTCGCGCGCCCGCGTGCCCGGGCGCTCCCGTCACCACGATCTCGGGGTCGCGCACCCCTCGTCCGCCCCGGAGCCCGCCACCGTGCCCAC
>JADGHD010000797.1 GCA_019689615.1 Frankia sp.
GCGACGGTGGGTGGGGCGGCCGGCGCAGCGGGGCCGGTCACGCCGGCGGGCCGCCGGCCGCCGGCTGGCCCGTGGCCTCGCCCGACGCCGGCGGCGGGGTGGCGACGGTCAGCGGGATCCGCGGCGGGGCGGAGCCGGCCGGTGCCACCCCGAGCGTGCCGAGCGCGAACGTCATCACCTTCTGGAAGACCGGGGCGGCGGCGAGGCCACCGAAGTACTGCTTCTTCGGGTTGTCCAGGACGACGCCCACCACCAGGCGGGGGTTGTCCGCCGGCGCGAACCCGATGAAGGACGAGACGTAGCCGCGGTAGCAGTGGCAGGACGGGTCGACCCGGTAGGCGGTGCCGGTCTTGCCAGCGACCCGGTAGCCGGGCACGGCGGCGCCCGGCGCGGTGCCCTGGTCGGTGGCGACCGCCTCCAGCATGTCCGACACGGCGCGGGCGGTGCTCTCGCTGACCACCCTGGTCCCCTCGGCCAGCGGCACGTCGGCCAGGGCGCCGTCGGCGTCCGGGTCGCCGATCGCGGCCACCAGCCGGGGCGGCATCCGCACGCCGCCGTTGGCGATGGTGGCGTAGACCGAGGTCATCTGCAGGGCGGTGGCCGTCATGCCCTGGCCGTACGCGATCGTCGCGGCCTGCGACGCCGACCAGTCGCTGGCGCTGGCCAGCATGCCGCCGGTCTCCCCGGGGAAGCCGAGCTCCGTTGGCCGGCCGAGGCCGAAGGCCCGCATGGTCTCCTCCAGGGCGGCCGGGCCCACCTTCTCCGAGATCAGCACGGTGCCGATGTTGCTGGAGTGGGCCAGCACGCCGGCGGCGGTGAGCTCCAGGGTGCCGTGCGGCTCGGCGTCGCGGATGGTGAAGCCGCCGCGGCGGATGTCGGCCGGCACGGTGACCGGCGTGGTCGCGGTGATCAGGCCACGGTCGAGCGCGGCGGCCATCGTGATCACCTTGTTCACGCTGCCGGGCTCGAAGGCCTGCCCGGTGGCGCGGTTGCCGAGCGCCTGCAGGTTGGCCTGGCCGACGTTGTTCGGGTCGAAGTCGGGAGCGTCGGCCATCGCCAGGATGTCGCCGGTCCGCGGGTCCATGATCACGATCGTGCCGCTGTCGGACCCGGTCTCGGCCACCGCGGCGGCGATCTCCGTCTGGGCCTTCCACTGCAGGTCGGCGTCCAGGGTCAGGCGCAGCGCCGAGCCCTCGACCGGGTCGCGCTGGCTGCTGCGCGCCGACGGGATCTCCCGGCCGGCCGGGTCGGTCTCCCAGCGGCGCAGCCCTTCCTGGCCGCGCAGCACGTCGTCGTAGCGCAGCTCGATGCCGCCGTTGCCCTCGAGCAGGTCCCTCTCGCCGAACCGGGTGTAGCCGACGACGTTGCCGGCGAGCGTGCCGTTCGGGTAGATCCGCCGACGCTCCTCCAGCACGTCGACGCCGACGAGGCCCAACTGCTTCACCCGGTCGCCGGTCTCGGGCTCCAGGCCGCGGGCGATGTAGACGAACCGGGCGGACGGGTCGCGGCGCACCTTCGCCTCGATGTCCGTGGCCGGCACGCCGACCAGCGGCTCGAGCGCCCGGGCGACCGCGGCCGGGTCGGCGATCAGCTTCGGGTCCGCGTACACCGCGCGGGCGTCGACGTCCTGGGCGAGCGTCACCCCGTTGCGGTCGGTGATCTCGCCGCGGACGGCCGGCAGGGTGATCTCCCGGGTGAGCTGGCGCTCGGCCTGCTCCGCGTAGGTGGCGGCGGCGAAGCCCTGCAGCTGGGTGAGCCGGACCCCGAGCGCCAGCAGCACCAGGACCATCACGACGACGCCGATCCGCAGCCGGCGCCGGGAGCTGGCCAGCGCGCGCCGCCGCGGCCGGCGGGCCGGGCCGCCCCGGGTCGGCCGGCGGGCGACGGCGGAGCGAGACCGGTCCGAGCGGGTCGGCCGGGCCGCCCGCCCGGACCGGGTAGCACTCCGGGGTTCGTCTGTCACTACGCGTAGCCACACCGGTGCCCGCTCGCCCGGCGGCCGCACGGTCGGGCTCACGGACCGATCGCCCCGGCCCCCGCGTCCTCGGCGGTACCGAGCGGCACCGCCGCGTCCGCCATCAGCGGCGCCGCGCCGTCGCCGGTGGGCACGGTGGCGGCCTGGGCGTCATCGCCGGGCTGGCCGGCCTGGCCGGGCCCGGCGGCCGGGTCAACGGGGGCCGACCCGGCC
>JADGHD010000798.1 GCA_019689615.1 Frankia sp.
TGGGGGGCCGGCGGCCCGCGGGGCCGGGGGGGCCGGCGGCGGGCGGCGGACTGCGGGCGGGCAGCGGCCGGGGCCCGCGGACAGCGCCACCAGCCCGCCCGATGCCGCCCGGGCCCGCGGGCCGGCGCCGGGCTCACTCCGGGCCGGGCTCGCGGCTCATCAGGTCCTTGACCGCCTCCAGCGGGGACAGGCCCTCGTAGAGGACCCGCTCGACCTGGCGGCTGATCGGCATGTGCACGCCGAGCCGGTCGGCCAGGGCGAGCAGCGGCCGGCACGACCTGACGCCCTCGACGACCTGCCGCTGCTCGGCCAGGGCCTGCTCCAGCGTCATGCCGCGGCCGAGCTTCTCGCCGAACGTGCGGTTGCGCGACAGCGGTGAGGCGCAGGTCGCGACGAGGTCACCGAGCCCGGCGAGGCCGGCGAAGGTCATCGGGTCGGCCCCGAGCGCCGTCCCGAGCCGGGCGGTCTCGGCCAGCCCGCGGGTCATCAGCGACGCCAGGCTGTTCAGCCCGAAGCCGAGGCCCTCGAGCATCCCGGCGGCGAGCGCGATGACGTTCTTGACGGCGCCGGCGAGCTCGCAGCCGACCACGTCGGTGTTCGTGTAGGGGCGCAGGTACGGGGTCCAGCAGGCGGCCTGCACGGCGGCTGCGGTGGCCGGGGACGCGCTGGCCACCACGGTCGCGGCCGGGTCCTCGGCGGCGATCTCGCGGGCCAGGTTGGGCCCGCTGACGACCGCGATCCGCTCCGGCCCTGCGCCGGTGACCTCGGCGATCACCTCGCTCATCCGCCGGCAGCTGCTGTCCTCCACGCCCTTGATCAGGCTGACGTAGATCGCGCCCGGCTCGACCAGCGGCGCCCACGAGGTGAGCGCGGCCCGCAGCGCCTGCGCCGGCACGGCCAGCACCACCAGGTCCGCGCCGGCCAGCGCCTCGGCCGGCGAGCAGGTGGCCAGCACCCGGTCGGGCAGCCGGACGCCGGGCAGGTAGCGCGGGTTCGCGTGCTCCCGGTTGATCGTCCTGGCGAGGCTGGCGTCCCGGGTGAGCACCGTGACCCGCCGCCCGGCGTCCGCGAGGATCTTGGCGAAGACCGTCCCCCAGGAGCCGGCGGTGAGCACGGCGGCCACGCGCGCATGAAGGCTGTGCCGGCCGAAACTGTCCCGGCCGTCGTCGCCGGCGGCCGCCCACGGATCGCGCGCCTGTCCGCCTCCGCCGCCATCTGAGTGCCCGATGCCCGCCTCCTCCGATGCCCACCCGCCCGCCGGCCGCGCCTGCTGGCCGGCAGGGGCAAGCCCGCCGTGATTGTGATGCTGCCGCACGTTTGGCCCACAATCACCGCGGTTGTGGCGAGGACATGGGCCGACGGATGAAGATGGGTCCTTCCCGTCACGCTATGTCAACACCGTGCTACCGGACCGTGTGCGGCACGCCGCTCTCTGGTTGTCCTGGCGGCATATGGTCGATGCGTGGCGCGCGAGGATCCGCCCGGCTGGGTCGTGCTGCTGCCGTTGAAGCGGCTGGGGTCCGCGAAGAGCCGGCTGGACCACCCGCACCGCGCGCTGCTCGCCAGGGCGATGGCCACCGACACGGCCAGGGCGGCGGCCAACGCCGGCCGCGACGTCGTGGCCGCGGTCCTGCTGGTGACCAACGACCCCGCCGTCGGCGCGATCGTCGAGGAGCTCACCGACAGCCCCGCCGCGGCGCCGGTGGTGGCCGTCGCCGACGTCCCCGACCGAGGGCTCAACCCGGCGCTGCGGCACGGCGCCCGGGTCGCCGCCCGCCGCTGGCCGGGGCACCCGGTGGCGGCGCTGTCGGCCGACCTGGCCGCGCTGCGCGCCGCCGACCTGCGGGCCGCGCTGCTCGCCGCGCGCGCGGCGCTGGGCACCGGCCGGCGCGCGGTGCTCGCCGACGCCGCCGGGACCGGCACGGTCCTGCTGTGCGCCGCGCCGGGCACGCCGCTTCGCCCCCATTTCGGTGAGGGCAGCCTCGCCCGGCACGTCCGCTCCGGGGCGCTGGACCTGACCCAGACGGCGCTGGCGACGATGGTCCCCCGGCTGCGCCGGGACGTGGACACGCTCGCCGACCTGGCCGCTGCCCGTCTGCTCGGCGTCGGCCCGGCCACCGCCGCGGTGCTCGCGACCGCCGCCGCGGACGCGGGGTGAGCGCCGCCGTGCCACCCCCGCGCGC
>JADGHD010000799.1 GCA_019689615.1 Frankia sp.
CCAAGCCGAGCCGGGCGCGCCGGCGCCGGTGACCGCGGACGCGGCCGGGCCACCAGCCCAGCGCGTGCCGGCCACCGCGCCGGCGCCGCCGGCGAGCCCGGAGCCGCCGGCCGCGGGCGAGCCGCCGGCCGCGCCGGGCGCCGTCCTGGTCGAATGCCGCGACGTCGCCCGCTACTTCGGCGGGCTGCGCGCCCTGGACGGGGTGAGCCTGGACATCCGGGCCGGCGAGCTGATCGGGCTGATCGGGCCGAACGGGTCAGGCAAGACGACGCTGGTCAACCTGCTGTCCGGGGCGCTGCGGCCGAGCGGCGGCACGATCAGCATCGACGGGCACGACATCACCCGGCTGCCACCGCACCGGATCGCGCACGTCGGTATCGCCCGCACGTTCCAGATCCCGCGCCCGTTCGACTCGATGACCGTGCGGGACAACGTCGCGATGGCGCTGATGTTCGGCCGGACGCCGATGCCGCTGGGGCGCGCCCGCCCGCTCGCCGACCGGCACCTGGCGACGGTCGCGCTCGACCACCTCGCCGACGCCCACCCGCGCGACCTCAACCTGCACCAGCGCCAGCTGCTCGAGATGGCCAGGGCGATCGCGTCCGGGCCGAAGTTGCTGCTGCTGGACGAGGCGCTGGCCGGCCTGAACCCGGCCGAGGTCGACAACGCGGTCGAGGTGGTCCGCCGCATCCACGCCAGCGGCATCACGATCGTGATCGTCGAGCACGTGCTGCGGGTGCTCAACCAGCTCGCCACCCGCATCGTCGTCCTCGACCGCGGGACGCTCCTGGCGGACGGCGAGCCGGCGGAGGTCATGCGGGACCCGGCGGTCGTCCGCGCCTACCTGGGAAGGCAGGCCCATGTCTGAGCAGCCAGCGCCGGGCGCGCCCAGCTACGGCAGGGCCGGCCCCAGCCCGGCCGCGCCGCGCGGGGCCGGCAACGGCGGTCCCGGCACCGGTACGCCGATCGGCGGGCCGCTGCTGGAGGTCGTCGACCTGGACGTGCGCTACGGCGAGGCGCGTGCGCTGTGGGACGTGTCGCTGACCGTGCGGGCGGGGGAGACGGTCTGCGTCGTCGGCCCCAACGGCGCCGGCAAGTCGACGCTGGTCAACGCGGTGGCCGGGATCCACCGGGCGGCCGGCGGGCGGATCCGGGTCGCGGGCGTGGACACCACCGCCATGCCGGGGCACCGGGTCTGCGCGCACGGGGTCGCGATCGTGCCCGAGGGGCGGCGGATCTTCCCGCGGATGACCGTGCTGGACAACCTGCTCGTCGGCGCCTACCGGCTCCCCGCCCGCCGCCGGCACCGGACCGGTCTCGACACCGTCTACCGGCTCTTCCCCCGGCTGGCCGAGCGGACGGGGCAGCTCGCCGGCAGCCTCAGCGGCGGCGAGCAGCAGATGCTCGCGATCGGCCGGGCGCTGATGGCCCGCCCCAGCCTGCTGCTGCTCGACGAGCCGTCGCTCGGGCTCGCCCCGGTCCTGGTCGACGAGGTGTACGACGCGATCACGCGGGTCGCCGCCGACGGGGTCAGCGTGCTCGTGGTCGAGCAGGACGTCGAGCGCGCGCTCGCCATCGCCGACCGCGCCTTCCTGCTCACCGAGGGCCGGGTCACCGCCAGCGGCCCGGCGGCCGAGCTGCGCGACAGCGCCGAGGTCCGGCGCACCATCCTCGGCCTGTGACGAGCGAATTCCCGCCGGCGCGCCGCGGTGCCGCCGAGGCTGGGTGACGCGCTCAGATGCCTGGCGCGGATGCCGGGTCCGGGACGGTGGGCGGGTGCCCGGCGAGCCGTCGCAGGAATCCACCCGCGAACTCGAGGCTATTCATGATCCGTCTCGTCATGCGGGCCAAGGAAACGGGAGCCGTTGAAATGGATCAGATGCGTCGGGTCATCTGCACACCATACCTCCGTCTCCCATGCGATCTCGCTAAGGTGCCTGCGCATTTCCCTGCGTGACGGGAAGCAGGACACGAAGACAAGGCCATGGGTGGTATGGCCGTTGAAGAGCCGCTTTAGCTCGGCGTGGCGTCTGGCGTCGACTGGGCCATGGCTCGATGCCGCTTCAAGAAGGATCAACCACTGTTTGTCCGGCATGTAGACGACGAGGTCCGGCATCTTTCCGTGACGGTCCACCGTCACGCCGAGCTGGCGGAGCGCCTCCTCCTCGAAAAATTGCCAC
>JADGHD010000800.1 GCA_019689615.1 Frankia sp.
GGCCTGCCCGGGCCGGCGGTCACCGCCCCGGCGGGCCCCGCCCTGCTCGAACCGGCAGCGGTCCGGCTCGCCGAGACCGCCACCGACCGCGACGACGCGATCCGCCAGACCGGCCAGGCGCTCGTCGACGTCGGCGCGGTCGAGCCGGTCTACGTCGAGACGATGCTGGCGCGCGAGCGGTCGATCTCGACCTACGTCGGCGATGGGTTCGCGATCCCGCACGGCACCCTCGCCGGCCGCGACGCCGTCCACCGCGACGCGCTGTCGGTCCTGCGCTTCCCGGGCGGCGTCGACTGGGGCGGCTCACCCGTCCAGGTGTGCATCGGGATCGCCGCCCGCGGCGACGGCCACGTGGAGATGCTCGCCCGCCTGGCCACGATCCTGCTCGACCCGGACAACGCCCGCCGGCTGCGCGAGGCCACCAGCGCCGACGAGGTCATCCGCATCCTGTCGACCGACGACCCCGCGGACGCCGACGCGGCGGACGACGAGGAGCCCGCCGGCAGCGCGGCCGGCGCCACGGATTCCGCGGCCGGGCCCGCCTGACCGCGCTCTCCCCCTATCAGTTTCGGAAGGACGTTTGCTCGTGAAGGTCGCTCGTTTCCACGCGCCAGGGGACATCCGGCTGGAGGACGCCCCCGAGCCGACGCCCGGGCCGGGCGATGTGAAGATCCGGGTCCGCAACTGCTCCACCTGCGGCACCGACGTCAAGATCTTCCGCTTCGGCCACCACCACATCGTCCCGCCGCGGGTGATGGGCCACGAGGTCGCCGGCGAGGTGACCGAGGTCGGGGCCGACGTCACCGGCTGGCTCCCGGGCGACCGGGTCCAGGTGATCGCGGCCATCCCCTGCGGCCGCTGCCCCGACTGCCGGGCCGGGCGGCTCACGGTCTGCCCGAACCAGGAGTCGATCGGCTACCACTACGACGGCGGCTTCGCCGAGTACATGGTCGTGCCGGCGAAGGTGCTGGCGGTCGACGGCGTCAACCGCATCCCCGACGGGCTCGGCTTCGCCGAGGCGTCGGTCGCTGAGCCCCTGGCGTGCGTGCTCAACGGCCAGGAGCTGGCCAGGGTCGGCGCCGGGGACGACGTCGTCGTGATCGGCTCGGGGCCGATCGGCTGCCTGCACGTCCGGCTCGCCCGCTCCCGCGGCGCCCGGCGGGTCTTCCTCGTCGACCTCAACCGCGCCCGGCTGGAGCAGGCCGCCGCGCTGGTCGCCCCGGACGCGCTGATCTGCGCGGCGCAGGCCGACGTGGTGGACGAGGTCGCGAAGCTCACCGACGGCCGGGGCGTGGACGTCGTGATCACCGCGGCCGCCTCCGGCACGGCGCAGGAGCAGGCCATCCAGATGGCGGCCCGGCAGGGGCGGATCAGCTTCTTCGGCGGGCTGCCCAAGGACAACCCGATCATCTCCTGCGACTCGAACCTGGTGCACTACCGCGAGCTCACCATCGTCGGCGCGAACGGCTCCAGCCCAGCGCACAACCGCCGGGCGCTCGAACTGATCGCCTCCGGCGCGGTGCCGGTGTCCGACCTCATCACCCACCGGCTGCCGCTCGGCGAGGTGCTCGCCGCCATCGACATCGTCGGCCGCGGCGCGGCCATCAAGGCGACCATCGAACCCTGACAGCGCCGAGCGCCCGGGCGGCCGCCCTTCGCGGCGCCTTGGCAAGGAGGAACCACCATGCCCAGCAGAACAGTCACCATCGGTTCCGCCAGCGGCCTGCACGCCCGACCGGCCGCCATCTTCGTCAAGGCGGCCGGCGAGCAGCCCGTGCCGGTCCGCATCCGGGTCGGCGACAAGGCGCCGGTGGACGCCCGCAGCATCCTGCTCGTGCTCAGCCTCGGCGCCAGGCAGGGGACCGAGGTCGTGCTCGAGGCCGAGGGCGAGCGGGCGGACGAGGCGCTGGACGCCCTGGCCGAGCTGCTGGCGCAGGACCTCGACGCGCTGGAGACGACCGATGGCTGACCCACGCCCGGCCGGGGCCGCGCCCGCCACCGCCATCCCCGGCTCCGCCACCTCCGCCGCCACTGCCACGTCGGCCGCCGCTTCCGCCGCCTCGGCCACCGCCGCCTCGGCCGCCGCCTCGGCCGCCGTCGCGCTGCCGGCCCCGGCCGCCGAACCGCCAGCGGCACCGGCAGCGGCCGCCGGGGGAGCGAGCGCGGTGCCCGGGGCG
>JADGHD010000801.1 GCA_019689615.1 Frankia sp.
GGGGTCCCCCCCCCCCGCCCGGGCCGGCCCGCGCCGCGCCGCCGGCCGCGCGGGCCCGACGCGCGCCGGCCCGGCCAGCCGGACCTGGGCTGTGCCGACGGCTGGCTGCCCGACCACCGCCCGGGCCGGGCGTCGCCGGGCTGGCCTGGGCTGCTGCCTGCTCCTGCCCTGCCACGGCCCCGCCCAGGTGGTGGGCCTGGCGCGGGCCGGCCGTGGCGCGCCCGGCCGGTGGCCGGCGGGTGGCGGACGCCGTCGCGGCCGCGCGGCCAACGCGCCGGGCACTCCCCCTCCGGCTCGGCGCGTTGGCCTCGCCCCACTGGCCCACGTGTTGCCGCCCAACCCCCTGTCCGTCCGCTCGTTCGACCGCCGTCACCCCGGGAAAGGCTCATGGAGAACTGGCCGCTTCGGTACAAGCTGACGCTGGTGCTCGTCGTGCCGCTGCTGGCGTTGGCCGGGTTCAGCTGGTGGGCCGTCGCCAGCCAGGTGGGCGGGGCCCGGGCGGCGGAGCGCAGCCAGGCGCTGGCCTCGTTCCGGATCCTGGTGAACGAGCTGGTCTACCAGATGCAGATCGAGCGGTACACGACCGCCCGCTACATCGGGACCGGCTACCAGGAGAACGAGGCCGAGACCGCGGCGGTCCGCTCGCCGGTGGACGCGGCCGCGGCGGCGGTGGCCGCGGCGGTCGAGGCCGGGCTGCCGGTGGGCGACAACCCGCGGCTCGGCGACACGATCGACACGGCGCGGGGACAGCTCGGCCGCCTGGCCGAGCTGCGCGAGCAGGTCGACGCGCACACCGCCCAGCCTGGGCCGGCCAGCCAGGTGTTCTCCGAGGTCATCGGCTCGTGGCTGGACGTGGGCGCCGCCCAGGTCGGCGTCGGCAGCACCGACCCAGGCCTGGTCCGGACGGCGAGCGCGCTGACCGCGATCTCGCTGGCCAAGGAGAACGCGTCGGTCCAGCGGGGCTTCACCGCACAGCTCGCGCTGGGGGTCGGCGGGTTCTCGCAGGAGCTGTACGCCCGGGTGCGCTCGGCCGCGGCCGCCGAGGTGGCGTGGACGAACCAGTTCCGCCTCGCCGCATCCCCGGACGAGCGGGAGCTCTACGACGAGCGGGTCGCGCCGGTGCTGGCCCAGGTGACGTCGATGCAGGACGCGGCGCTGGCGGCGGTCGCGGACAACCGGCGGCCCGACTTCGACCCGATGACGTTCATCACCGCGTCGGAGGACAAGTTCACCCGGCTGCGCGACGTCGAGGCGCGGGTCAGCGAGAACCTCGAGGCGCGCAGCGCCGACGTGGCCGAGGCGGCGACGGCCAGGGCGTGGCTGGCCGGCGTGGTCGCCGTGGTGGTGATGCTGCTGGCCGTCGGCGTCTCGCTGGTGGTCTCCCGCCGGCTGGTCCGCCAGCTGCGCGGGCTGCGCGACGGGGCCCAGGACATCGCCGAGCGCGGCCTGCCCGCCATCACCTCCGCGCTGCGCGAGCGCCAGCCGGTCGACCCGGAGGTCGCCGGCGAGACCGTGGTCGGGCTGCCCGACAGCGCGGACGAGATCGGGGACGTGGCCCGGTCGATGCGGGCGGTCTTCACCGCGGCTGCCCGGTCGGCGACGGAGGTGGCCGCCCAGTCCAGCGTCGGCGCGTCGCTGCAGCACCTCGCCCGGCGCAGCCAGAAGCTGATCCACCGGCAGCTGCGGCTGATCACCGAGCTGGAGCGGGACCAGCAGGACCCGGACATGCTCGACAAGCTGTTCGCGCTGGACCACCTCGGCACCCGGATGCGCCGCGAGGTCGAGGGCCAGATCGTGCTCTCCGGTGGCCGGCCGACCCGCACGTTCAAGGCGCCGATCGCCCTGGTCGACCTGCTGCGGGCGGCGGCAGCGGAGGTCGAGGCGTACACCCGGGTGCAGGTCAGCGCGGGCGTCGACACCCGGATCGCGACCCACGCGGTCGGCGACATCATCCACCTGCTCGCCGAGCTGATCGAGAACGCCACCCAGCTGTCGCCGGACGCGACGGTGGTCGAGGTGACCGGCAGCCCGGTCGGCACCGGGCTCGTCGTGGAGATCGTCGACCGCGGCATCGGGATCGACCCGCAGACGATGGCCGAGCTCAACGAGCGGCTGGCCAACCCGCCGCCGTTCGACCCGCGGGCCGGCGACAAGCTCGGCCTGTACGTCGTCGCC
>JADGHD010000802.1 GCA_019689615.1 Frankia sp.
CCGGGGCGGGGCGCGCGTCGGGCGCGCCGGCCGCGCGGCGGCGCCCCCCCCCCCCCCCCCCACGGCGGGTGGCGTTCCGATCAGGCCTTCAGGCGCTGGGCGAAGCGGAGCATGTTGCCGGCGGGGTCACGGAAGGCGCAGTCGCGGACGCCATAGGGCATGTCCATGGGCTCCTGCAGGACCTCGGCGCCGGCGGCCTGGATCCGCTCGAAGGTGGCGTCGCAGTCGTCGGTGGAGAAGATCACCGCGCGGAGCATGCCCTTGGCGAGCAGTTCCGCCAGCGCCTGCCTGTCGGCGGGGGAGGCGTTCGGGTCGGCGGCAGGGGGTTCCAGGACGATCTCGACGTCGGGCTGCGCGGGCAGACCGAGCGTCACCCAGCGCAGGTTCTCGTAGCGGACGTCGTTGCGGACCTCGAGCCCGAGGACGTCGCGGTAGAAGGCGAGCGCCTTGTCATGGTCATCGACGGCGATGAAGCACTGTGCCACTCTCAGCTGCATGGCGCTGACCCTAGGCTCGGGTCACCGCCGCTGGCTTCTCCGTTTCTGACCGGCTCACGGCGCCGCACCGGCCGCGTGAAGATCTTGGCGACGCACGGCGGGATGCGGGCGCAGTCGTCGTGGCAGCGCGCGCGGTAGGCGCTCGGGCTCTCCCCCACCAGCTCGCGGAACCGGGAGCTGAACGAGCCCAGCGAGGTGAACCCGACCTGCATGCAGACGTCGGTCACCGACAGGTCGCCGCGGCGCAGCAGGGCCTTGGCCCGTTCGATCCGGCGGGTCATCAGGTAGCTGTGCGGGGTCTCGCCGAACGCGGCGCGGAAGCTGCGGGCGAAGTGGCCGGTGGACATCAGGGCCTGGCGGGCAAGCGCGGGGACGTCCAGCGGCTGGGCGTAGTCACGGTCGATCCGGTCACGGGCGCGCCGCAACCGCACGAGGTCATCGATGGTCGGGCGGCCCACCAGGTCAGCCTGCCACAACCGGGGAAGGATCCCGAGGTGGACAACCTGCGTATCCGGCCGGTGGAGACCTCCGACCTGCCCGGTCTGCTGGACATGTACCGCCAGCTCGGCGAGGACGCGCCCGGCGTGCCGCACGCCGACCCGGGCGAGGCCCTGCGGATCATCGCGCGCATCCAGATCAACCGGTCCCGCCACCTGCTGGTCGCCGACGTCGACGGGCGGCCGGTCGGCACCGCGGACCTGCTCGTCGTGGACAACCTCACCCACTTCGGCCAGTCGTGGGGGATCGTCGACAACGTCATCGTCGACGCCCCCTGGCGCGGCTTCGGGGTCGGGCGGGCGCTGCTGACCGAGGTCGTCGCGCGGGCGAGGGCCGCCAACTGCTACAAGATCCAGCTGATGGCCCGCAACGACCTCGTCGAGGCCCACCGCTTCTTCGACGGCCTCGGGTTCGAGCGGTTCGCGGCCGGTTTCCGCCTCTACCTGACGGAATGACCGGCCGCGGCGGTGCCGGGCGTAGGGTGCGGCGTGGCCGCGTGTGCGGCGGCCAGGACGAGACGCACGTGTGTCCGGAGGTCTGGTGATGAGACGGCGACCGCGGCCGGGGAGGCGAGCGCGGTGGGCAGCGCCGGGGATGCCGGCGCGGGTGTGGTGAACACGACCCGTGGCGCGGCGACCGAGCGGGCGGCCGGCGGTGTGGTGTGGCGGTGGGCGGAGGACGACGGGGTCGAGATCGCGGTGGTGCACCGGCCGCACTACGACGACTGGTCGCTGCCCAAGGGCAAGATCGACAAGGGTGAGACGTGGCTCGGCGCGGCGGTCCGCGAGGTCCGCGAGGAGACCGGGCTCGCGGTGGAGGTCGGCAGGCTGCTCGGCGACGAGGCCTACGTCGTGCGCCGCGGCGGGCGGCCGGTCCGCAAGGTCGTGCGCTACTGGGCGATGCGGGCGGTCGGCGGCGAGTTCACCCCGAACGACGAGGTCGACGAGCTGCGCTGGCTGGCGCCGGAGAAGGCGGAGGAGCTGCTGTCCCACGAGGGCAGCCGCGAGATCGTGCACCGATTCCGGCTCCTGTGAGCCCGGGCCGGCGGGGCGCGCCGCGTCGTCCTGCTGCCGCGCGCGGCCGGCGCCGGCGGGCGGCCCCGGCTCGTGGTGGCGGCCGGCCGCCAGCGCCGCCCGCCGGCCAGGTCGTCGCCGCCGGCGTCAGCGGG
>JADGHD010000054.1 GCA_019689615.1 Frankia sp.
TGTGTAAAAGAGCCAGCCCCCGTCCCCGTCCCCGCAGCCGACGGGGAGCAGCAGGACGGCGGCCAGCGGCGCGGCGACCAACGGCCGCGCCCAGCGCCGACGGCGGCCGTCCCGGGAACGACGCCCACGCGGGAGGGGTAACGGACCACAGCGGCGGTTCATGGCGCCCTCCCGGCCGATCGACGCGAATCTCTACGTGCCAGAACGAACGCGGCAGAACACCGAGATCCGTGCGGACAGTGTGATCCAGGGCATATTCAGCCGTCCAGGCTGGATCTCGGTCGAGACGCCGGCCTGGCGGCGAGCCATGCGGCTCGCGGCCACGAGGCCGCTGAAGGGGCGCACCCACCATCGTGATCGCGATCGGTGGCCCCGGCGCGTCGTGACCAGGCCCGCCCCGCTCACGACCAGGAGGCCACAAGCCGCGCTCAACGCGACGCGATCGCCAAGCGGTGATCAGCCGGCGTCGGCACCCGGGCGGGGCGGCTTCGGGAGTGCTGGTCAGGAGACGGCGGCGGCACCGACGACGGTGCCGGCCGGCGCGTCCTCTGGCGGGTAGCAGACGATCCCGAAGCTGGCCAGCACGGCGCCGGGGACCCGGCCGCAGCCGACCTCGGCGCTGCCGAGCGCGACCACCGTCCACTCACCGGACGGCTCGCGGTGCAGCACGGCGTCGGCCCGGTCCAGGTCGTCGGTCAGCGGCCGCAGCCCGGTCCACGCCCAGTCCGGGTCGAGAGGGGAAAGCTGGGTGCCGGCGACGTAGTAGGCGTCGTCCGGCACCGCTTCGGTGAACGGGCTGTTGCGGACCGCGGCCGTGATCGCGGCGGCGTCGGCGTCGGACAGCTCGACCGTCGCGCCGGTCGCGGGCGGCTCCGCCACGTCGGCCGGCGTGGCCGGCACCTCCGGCGCGGCGGAGGGCACATCGGCCGGCGACGGCTCCGGCTCGGCCGCGGCCTCGCGCGGCACCAGCCTGACCTGAATCAGCCCGACCGGTAGCGGCTCGGCGAACACCGGCTGGTCGGACGCCGACGCGGCCGGTGGCTGGGGGGACGACGGCGAGCCGGCCGAAGCCGGCGAGGCGAGGCCGGACAGCACGAGGAGCGCCGCCGCGAGCCCCAGCAGCGCCGCCGCCCGGCCACGGGAGCGGCTCGCCCCGGCGGGCGCGCCGAACCGGCGGCGACGGACCTGCGTGCGCGCGTTCACGGCTGCCACCTCCGGCGCCGCGGGCACGGACCGGGCTGGGTCACCTGATGCTCACCGTAGCGGCGCTGCACCACATTCAACCCGGTGGCCGATCGGCGGCGGAAGAGCCCCACCGACAGTGGTGCCACTGGTGCGCGGGACGAGGGCGCCAGCCCGAAAAGCCCTGGGACGCCGACGGGACAATGGAGTGATGTCGACCGATGCAGCGGGCATGGGCGGCCCGTCCGGCGAGCACCCCCGGCCGGGCACCGCGCCCCAGCCCAGCGCCGATACCCGCTACCGCGGCCGGCACCATGCCGTCAAGCCGGCCAGCTACCGGGCGCCGAGCCGGCTCTGGCGGCTGGCCACCTCCTGGCGGCAGTTCCTGTCCGGGGACGACCCACAGGCCGCCCGCCCCTTCCAGTGGCTGGGCGCGCTCGCCATCGCCGTCCCGGTGGTCGTCCTCGCGTCCCTGGTCAGGACGGCCGACGACAGCGCGACCGGCGGCTGCTCCGGGATCAGCCTGAACTGCTCGCGTGGCCCCGCCGAAAGCGTCGCGTTCTTCGCCCTGGTCCTGACCGTGCCGACCGTGCTGACCCTGGCGGCGGCGTTCGTGTTCCTGCACCTGCTGCGCCAGGTGCCCCGCTACCGCCAGATGTCACCGTTCACCCAGGCGTTCGGCGGGATGGCCTGCGCGGGCGCGCTCGCCGCCGCGGTGGTGCTGGCGCTCACCTGACGGGCCCACCCGCCGGCAGGGGTCTGGTCGCGCCGTCGACCACGTGGTTTGGTGGGCGCATGACGGACAGGGACATCCTGGAGCAGATCGGCGCGCTGGTCGCCGAGGAGCGCGAGCTGCGCGCCCGGCGGGCGGCCGGCGCGATCGAGGCGGACGCCGAGCTCGCCCGGCTGCGGCAGCTCGAGGAGGCCCTGGACCAGTGCTGGGACCTGCTGCGCCGCCGCAACGCCCGGCGCGAGGCCGGAGGCGACCCGGACGAGGCCCGGCCGGCCAGCGTCAGCCAGGTCGAGAACTACCTGCAGTAGCCCGACCCGCGGCGACCGCGGTGGCCGCCGGCGGCGGCAGGTTGCGCGCCGGGCTCTCGACCAGGGGCGCGTCCGGCGGTAACTGCCCCCACGCCCGCCGCCAGCCGGCCCTGGCCCGGGGGTGGTACCGGCGGGCCGGCGGCACCAGCCGCCAGCCGTGGTGGACGGCCCGCCCGACCAGCCGCAGCAGCCACTCGTCCCGCCTGGTCCAGGTGCGGCCGAGCCGGCGCCGTACGGCCGGCGGGAACAGGCCGACCGTAAGCCAGGTGAAGAACGCGGTGAACGGCACCCTGGCCGCCCGCCACAGCGGCATCGGCAGCCAGGAGAGCGCCGGCGGGCGGTCGAGCTGGCTCATGTCGAGCACGGCCAGCGCCGCCGGGGTGGGCTCCAGCACCTCGGCGCACATCCGGTCCCAGTAGGCCAGGAAGCTCGGCCAGTCCGGCGGCACCGGCCGCATGCTCACCCCGTACAGCCGGTACCACTGCACATGCTCGGCGTACAGCTGGTGGCGCTGGGCCTCGGTCAGGCCCGCGCCGAAGCGCTCCGCCACCAGCATCGCGACCATGAAGAACGTCGCGTGCGCCCAGTAGAAGGTGTCCGGGTCGAGCGCGTGGTAGCGCCGGCCGGCGGCGTCGACGCCGGCCACACCGCGGTGGTAGTCGCGGACGGCGCGGGCGGTCGCCACCGCCCGCGGCCCGTCGTAGACCACGCCGCCGATCGCGTACAGCGAGCGCAGCAGCCGCTGCCAGCGCTCCTCGAAGAACCGGGAGTGCTCGGCGACGCCGGCCCCGACGGCCGGGTGCATGTTCTGCATGACCCCGGCCCACGGGGCGAGCAGCAGCCCGCGCCAGTCCCCGAACAGCCGCCACATCAGCGAGTCCGGGCCGAGCGGCGTCAGCGGCTCCTGGCGAGCGCGAGCGCCGCCGGCCCGGCGATCCGGGTCAGCTCGGCGATCCGCTCCGGCCACGTTCTCCTCTCCCGCGCGCTGATCAGCGTGATCACCCCACCGGCAGCGCCCAGCGCGACCAGCGCCGCCAGCTCCCAGGACAGGTCGGCCGTCGCGATCTCGCCCCGCATGGCCCGCCTGACCTGGCGGTTGCGCACACGGACAGTCTGCCGGTCCGGCGGCGACACCGACACCGTCGTGGCCCCGCGGACGGGCAGGCCGTCCGGCCAGGGGCCCGGGTCCACCCACCCGGCCGCCGCGAGCCCGCCGCGCACCACCGGCACGGCCTGGCGCCGCTCGTGGTCGACCCAGTGCGCCCACGGCCGCGGCCGGCTGCCCGCCCGGACCAGCTGCCCGTACACAGCCTTGGACAGGCCGTCCACGCCGGCCGGCGTCCCGCCGCCGGTCCCGCCAGCCGCCGGGACGGGCACCGCGAGCCCGCCCTGGTCGGCGACCAGGCCCTGGTGGAACAGCTGGGTCAGCGCCGCCGCGCGCAGGGTCCGCCCCAGCCCGGGGGTGCGGTACATCCGCCCGCGTTCCAGGTTGAACGACAACAGGTACAGCTGAGCCGGCAACGATGCCGGAAGCGTCAAGGCCACCGGGGCAGTCTGGCGACGGCCGACCACCCAGGCAGTCAGCCAGCTGACGATGTGGTCCGCCGCCGGCTCGGCCGGGCCGCGCCGCGCGCGCCGCCTGGCCGCCCACCGGTGGCCTCATGCGCCCCGCCGCCCCATTCGGCCACCGGTGCCGGCCGATGGCAAGCCGAGACGGCTGGCCAAGGTCGCCCACCGGCCGGGCCGGCGGGTGTAAGAACCATGTGACGACGCGCTCGTCCCCCAGCCCAGGCCGCGCTCGTCCCCCAACCCAGGCCGAAGGAGTGGGCGATGACCAGCGGCACCTACCGTCCCGAGCCGGCCACGACGACAGGCGCGCCGGAGCGGGACCTGGCCGCGCTGGCCGCCGAGCGGGCCCGTCTGCGCGAGCGCTACCTGCGGCCGGCCGAGCACCGGCCGGCGTCATCGGCCCGCGGGCTGCACCACGCCGCGCTGATCAGCTCGGACGTCGAGCAGACGATCCGCTTCTACCAGGGCCTGCTGGAGTTCCCGCTCACCGAGCTGATCGAGAACCGGGACTACCCCGGCTCCTCGCACTTCTTCTTCGACCTCGGCAACGGGAACCTGCTCGCGTTCTTCGACTTCCCCGGGCTCGACCTGGGCCCGTACGCGGAGGTCCTCGGCGGCCTGCACCACGTGGCCATCTCGGTCGCGCCGGACCGCTGGCACCATCTGGTGGAGCGGCTCGAGCAGGCCGGCGTCGAGCACGTCGTGCACAGCGAGGTCTCGGTCTACTTCCGCGACCCGGACGGTGCCCGGCTGGAGCTGATCGCCGACCCGCTCGGCGAGATGTACGGCCACCGGGTGCTCTGACCGCCGGCACCGGCGCCGGCGTTGGCGTCGAAGGGGAGCGCCGTCCGTGCTGGAGCCACTGCCCGACGAGACCATCACGTTCCTGGAGATGACCAGCCCGGACGAGCTGCGGCCCGGCCGGGAGGTCCCCGGCGTGTACCTGGAGCCGCTCGCGCCGGACGACCCACGGCTGCGGCAGACGATCCTGCGGGTCGGCGCGCCGCACCTGTGGCCGAGCCTGGGCTGGTCGGACGAGACCTGGGCCGCCTGGCTGGACAGCCCGCGGCGGATGCGCTGGCTCATCCGCCGGGGCGCGGACGTGGCCGGGGTCTGCGAGCTGGAGGCCCACCCGCCGGACGAGGTCGAGATCGCCTCGTTCGGGCTGGTGCCCGAGCACGTCGGCACCGGGATCGGCGGGCACGCGCTCACGCTGGTGGCCCGCCAGGCCTGGCAGGCCGGCCACCCCGAGCTCGACCGGGTGCGCCGGGTATGGCTGCACACGTCGAGCTACGACCACCCGCACGCGCTGCCGAACTACCTGCGCCGCGGCTTCCGGGTCTACCGCGCGCACGTCCGCCAGCACGGCGCCGCCCCGCCGTCGGGCGCGGCGGGGCGGCCGGGCTGAGCCGCGCGCGGTCCCGCGGCGGGCCGGCTGGCCGTCAGCCCTTGGCGGTGGCGCCGGCGTCGACGGGCAGGGCGACGCCGGTGATGTAACGGGCCTCGTCGGACGCGAGGAACAGGACCGCGTTGGCGACGTCGACCGCCTCGATCAGCGGCACCGGCATGAGGTGAAACGCGCCCAGCACCTCGGCGGCGTCGTCGATGGTCGGCTCGGGCAGGTCTGGCCGCAGCATCCGGCGCAGGTGCTCGTTGTCGACCATCGGGGTGCGGACGTTGCCCGGGTGCACGCTGTTGACCCGGATCATCTGCTCGGCGAGCTCGTTGGCCAGCGTGCGCATCAGCCCGACCAGGCCGTGCTTGGCCGAGACGTAGCTGGCCATCCAGCCCTGCCCCTTCAGGCCCAGCATCGAGCTGATGAAGGTGATCGACCCGCCACGGCCGCCGGCGACCAGGTGCGGGATCGACACCTTCGCCGTCAGCCAGCAGCCGGTGAGGTTGATGTCGAGCAGCGTGCGCCAAGCGTTCTGGTCGAGCGCCTCGGTCGGGCTCGCCGTGCCGGCGATGCCGGCGTTGGCGACCACGATGTCCAGCCGGCCCAGCCGGGCGACCCCGGCGTCGACGGCGGCTCGTAACCCGTCCTCGTCGCGCACGTCGGCGACCGAGGTGACGATCCGCCGGCCCAGCTTCTCCACCAGCGCGACGGTCTCGGCCAGGTCCTCCTCGGTGGCCATCGGATAGCCGACCGTGTCCACGCCGGCACACAGGTCGACGCCGATGATGTCCGCGCCCTCCTCGGCGAGCCGCACCGCGTGCGCCCGCCCCTGCCCGCGCGCCACCCCGGTGATGAACGCGACCTTGCCTTCCACCCGCCCAGCCATCGCCGGCCTCCCTTCGCCCCGCGCCCGTCCGACGCGCCTGCCGTGCATGATTTCTCGCACCTTCCTGTCGCTGCGGCGAGCGTTTCGGGCCCACCGGCCCGGCGGCGCGTGATGCCCGGTCCCACCGGCTCTGGGCTGTCGGTCCCGGTGACTAAGGTGATCGCATGCCTGCCCCAGACGAACCCGGCACGGGAAGCCCCGCCCAGGCAGATGCCGCGGCGGCGCCAGCGGAGGCGGCGTGGACGCGCACGCTGGCGGCGCCGATCACGTCCGTCGTCGTCTACCAGGCCAGGGCGCGGGTCACCCGGCGGGGGAAGGTGCTGCTGCGCGCCCCCGGCAGCCCGGCCGACGGGCTCGCGCCGGAGTTCACGGTGACCGTGCCCGGGCTCCCGCTGGAGCTGGACCCGGACTCGGTGCGGGTGGCCGGGCGCGGCGCGGTCCGGGTGCTCGGGGTCGACGTGGCGATCGAGTCCCGGGCGACGACCCCGGACCCGAAGCTGGCCGAGCTGGAGGAGGAGCTGCGGGCGCTCAGGCGGCGCGCGGACGAGATCGCCGACGGCCTCGACACCGAGCGGGCCCGGCGGGTCTTCCTGGACGTGGCCGCGCGGACCGGCGCGGCGGCGCTCGCCCGCGGCTTCGGCGCGCCGTCGTGGGACCGCGGTGACGGCACCTCGGGCGCCGGGGCGGCCGACGCCGGGGCCGCCGAGGCGCGGCGGCTGGCCGCGGTCGGCGATGCGCTGGCGGCGCAGCTCGCGGACTGCCACGCCCGGCAGCGCGCGCTGCGGGCGGCCCAGGACGAGAACAGCCGGCAGGCCCAGGCGGTCGAGCGGGCGATCGCCGCCCGGCGCACCCGGCGCCAGCCGGACGCCCGCCAGGTCGGTGTGACCCTGGAGCCCGTGGCCGGGGCCGACCCATGGGCCGGGCTCGAGGTCGAGCTGGAGCTGTCCTACCTGGTCAGCTCGGCGTCGTGGGGCGCCAGGTACGACGCCCGGCTGGTCGGCGACCGGCTGACGCTGACCTGGTTCGGCGTCGTGACCCAGTCGACCGGCGAGGACTGGCCGGCCGCTGAGCTGACGCTGTCGACGGCGCGCCCAACCGGCGCGGCCGGCCTGCCGGAGCTGCGCCCCTGGTATGTCGACATCGCCCGGCCACGGCCGGCCGCCGCCACCCGGACGGGCGGGCTGCCCCCGATCGCCCCGGCGGCGCTGGACAGGGGCATCGAGCTGGAGCTGGACGCCCCCGCGGGCCTGCCGATGGCGGCGGGCATGGCACCGGCACCGCCGCCGGTCGAGCACGCCGTCGCCACCGTGGACACCTCGGGCACGGCGGCCAGCTACCGCCCGGCGCGCCCGGTGCCGGTCCCGGCGGACGGCCGGCCGCACCGGACGACGCTGGCGGTCCTGGAGTTCGAGGCGAAGCTCGACTACCTGACCGTGCCGAAGCTCGCCCCCGAGGCCTACCTGCGGGCCGTCGTCACCAACACGTCAACGCACACGCTGCGCCCCGGCCCGGTGTCGATCTTCCACGGCGCCGAGTTCGTCGGCACCAGCCGGCTCGAGCTCCTCCCGCCGGGCGCCGAGGTCGAGCTGCAGCTCGGCGTCGACGACCGGCTGCTGGTGGAGCGGGAGCTGGTCAGCCGGGCGACCAGCCGCAAGGTCGTCGGCAACACCCGGCGCACCGACGTCGGCTACCTGATCACGCTGACCAACCACACCCCGCGCCCGGCGACGGTGACGGTCCGCGACCAGATCCCGGTGTCCCGGCACGAGTCGATCAGCATCCGGGACGTCCAGTGCTCGCCCGCCCCGCGGGAGCGGACCGACCTCGGCCAGCTCACCTGGGCCGTCGAGCTCGCGCCCGGGCAGCGCCGCGAGATCGAGCTGTCGTTCCGACTGGAGCACAGCCGCGGGGCCGAGCTCGTCGGCTTCACGGACTAGCACCCGGACGGGCCGAGCGCCCGCGTGTCGCCCCGGTCAGCTCCTGGGCACCAGCAGGGAGCCGCAGCTCAGCTCGGCGACGGTGTGGAACTTGCCGTCCTTGAGCTGCAGCACCGCGGAGCAGGGGACCGAGCTGACGTGGTTGTCCGGCCACCGCGTCTCCGGCAGGGCGCCGGGGACGTGGTTGGTGTAGCCGCCGTTGATCAGATCGACCAGCGCGTCGACGGTCAGGTCCCGGCCAACCTCGGTGATCGCCTTGACGAAGAAGTCGGCCGACCAGTAGCCCGCCATCGCGGCCAGGCTGAGCACCTGGTCCGGCGCGTACTTGGCGAAGTCGGCCCGCATCTGCTCGATCGCCTCGTTGTCGGTGTCCTCGGCCGGCATCCACTGGACGTTCTGGTAGGTGCCGTCCAGGTCGGCCAGCCCGGCCAGCCGCGGGTCGTACAGTGGGCTGATCTGCTTGCCGGGGTAGCCGGCGCTGGTGAGGGCTGGCACGAGCCGCAGCACCGACGCGGTGTCCTCGACGTGGTAGACGACGTCCGGCGGCCCACCGTCGGCCGAGGTCATGATGTCGTTGACGACCGCGGTCACGTCGACGGCGCCGCTGACCGGGATCGGGGCCTCCGCGTAGACGACCTCAAGGCCGCTGGCCTCGGCGCCCTGGCGCAGCCGCTCCAGGCCCGCCCGGCTGGCGTCGTTGTCGTTGCCGATGAAGGCGATGGTGAAGGGCCCTTCCTCGCCCTCGAACAGCGAGGTGACGGTGTGCCCCACGCTGTTGGTGACGATGCCGCTGGTGACCAGCTGGCAGCCGGTGATCCCGAACCCGATCGCCGTGTCGCAGAAGGCGGTGTTGATGCCCCAGCCGAAGAACGGAACCTTCTCCTCGCAGAAGGAGTCCAGGTAGTTCGCGGCGTTCGTCATCACCGGGACGGCCGCGAAGATCTGCTCCTGCTCGGCCAGCGCCCGGCCCTCCTGGCCGTTACGGCCCGGGTCGGCGCCGTCGTCCCGCACGCCGATGAAATCGATCGTGCGGCCGTGCACGCCGCCCTCTTCGTTCGCCCGGTCGAACCGGACCTTGGCGCCGACCTCGGTGCCGGCCATCGTGCTGCCGTTGGGGCTGGTCAGATAGGCCAGCCCACCCACCTTGACCGAGGTGTCGGTGATGCCGCGGGTCGGGTTCTCTGCCGGTTCGCCGCACTGCAGATCCGCCGGGTCGACGACGAGCCCGCCGTTGCTCCAGCCGGAGTCCGGGCCGGACGTCGGGCCGACCTCGATGTACTTGGAGTCCTGGCCACCACCGCCGGCCGCACCGCCGGCGTCGCCGCCACCGTCGTCGTCGCTGCCGCCGCAGGCGGCGACCACGGTCGCGGTGAGCACGGTAACTGCCAGCGCCCGGGCCCAGGGCCGGTGCGCGGCTCGTCGCCGCTGCTCACGTCGAAATCCCATGAAGTGCTCCTCCATCCAGCATCCAGCGTGGCGCCGCCACCTCTGGCGGCGCCGAGCAGGGACAAGCCGCGTGCCCCGAGGCGCAGGACGTCCACCGGCAGCCCGCGAGGCCGCGAGGTGGCGGTAGGAGGCGCGGTCCGCGGGGGGCCGGGCGGGGACACGCAGGGGAAGCATGTCACCCCCGGTCGCGAACGTCCCGAACGGGGTGAATGCGTCAAACCAGCCCTCCTTGCTAGGTTCCTGCGGTCCGGGCACGGACGGTCCGGTCAGGCGCCCGGGCGGCGGCAATGACCGACCGGCGGGCGCCGATGGCGGTCGCGACGGGCGCGGGCGCCCGGGACGAGGGAGGGCGGCGACGATGGAGTTCCACCTGTACCTGCCGCAGATGCGGATGACGATGCCGCAGATCGTGGAGCGGGCACGCAACGCCGAGCAGGCGGGGTTCGCCGGGATCGCGTTGATGGACCACCTCGCCCCGCCCGGCGCGCCGCAGGCGCCGCTGTTCGAGGCGATGACGACGGCGACCTGGATCGCCGCGAGGACCGAGCGGCTGACAATCGGCCACCTGGTGCTCTGCGACATGTTCCGCCACCCGGTGCTGCTGGCGAAGCAGGCGGTGACCCTCGACCACGCCAGCGACGGCCGGTTCGAGCTCGGGATCGGCTGGGGGTCGGTGCCGGCCGAGCTCGGCCGCTACGGCGTGGGTGACATGACGCCGCGGGTGCGGGTCGACCGGCTCACCGAGACCCTCGCCACGCTGCGCCTGCTGTGGAGCGGGGAGCGGGTCAGCTACCAGGGTGCGCACGTCAGCCTGCAGGACGTGGTCGCGCTGCCGGCCCCGACCCGGCCGATCCCGATCACGATCGGCGGCACCGGCCCGCGCACGCTCGCGCTGGTCGCCGAGTACGCCGACTGGTGGAACATCCAGATCGGCCGGCTGGACGAGCTGGAGAAGCTGCGGCCGCGGGTGGGCTCGGCGAAGGTGTCGGTCCAGCAGCTGGTCACGTTCCTGCCCCGGGCCGCGTCGGCGGAGGAGCGCGAGCAGATCATCGCGGCCGCGCAGCGCCGCTTCGGCGCGATGGGCGCGGACGGCGGCCTGGTCGCCGGCACCGCCGCCGAGCTGACGGAGCACTTCCGCGGCCTGGCCGCCCGCGGCGTCGAGCGCTGCTACGCCTGGTTCACCGACTTCGCCCAGCCCGGCACGCTGGCCGAGTTCGCGGAGGTCATCGAGAGCCTGCGCTGAGCTCGTCGAGAGCCTGCGGCGCGGTCACCGAGAGCCGCGCCGGGCGGCCGGCGCTCGCCGGCACGGGCGCCGGCCCAAACGATCGCTGGTGGCCGGCGGATGTGCTGAAGTGTCCGTATGAGTGAGACCCAGGGCACAAGCGGCGGTGACGCGACGCTGACCCCGTTCAAGGTGTCGGTCCCCGAGGAGGACCTCGTCGACCTGCGGCGGCGGCTGGCCGCCACCCGTTGGCCCGAGAAGGAGACGGTCGACGACTGGAGCCAGGGCGTGCCGCTGGCCTGGCTGCGCGACCTGTGCGCCTACTGGGCCGACGGCTACGACTGGCGGCGCTGCGAGGACCGGCTCAACGCCCACGAGCAGCTCATCACCACGATCGACGGGCTCGACATCCACTTCCTGCATGTCCGGTCGCCGCACCCGGACGCCACCCCGCTGCTGCTCACTCACGGCTGGCCGGGGTCGGTCATCGAGTTCCTCGACGTGATCGGGCCGCTGACCGACCCGACCGCGCACGGCGGCACCCCGCAGGACGCGTTCCACCTGGTCATCCCGTCGCTGCCGGGTTACGGCTTCTCCGCGCGCCCGAGCACCCCCGGCTGGGGCGTGCCCCGGATCGCCGCCGCCTGGGCGAAGCTGATGGCCCGGCTCGGCTACGACCGCTACATCGCCCAGGGCGGCGACTGGGGGTCGATCGTCTCCACCGCGCTCGCCTCGGTCGACCCGGAGCACGTCGCCGCGGTGCACGTGAACTTCGTCGTGATCGGCCCAGGCGAGGGCGACGACCCATCCTCGTTCACCCAGGAGGAGCTGGACGCCCTCGCCGCCGGCGCCGAGCACCAGAAGTGGGGCACCGGCTACTCCACCCAGCAGTCGACCCGCCCGCAGACCCTCGGCTACGCGCTCGTCGACTCCCCGGTCGGCCAGTGCGCCTGGATCGCCGAGAAGTTCTGGGCCTGGACCCACCACGACGGCGACCCGTACACGGCGCTGAGCCGGGACCAGATGCTCGACAACATCACCCTCTACTGGCTGACCGCCACCGGGGCGTCGTCGGCGCGGCTGTACTGGGAGACCGGCCTGACCCGGTCCAGCGAGGAACGCGAGCTGCTCGCCGGCCCGGTCAGCGTGCCGACGGCCGTGTCGCTGTTCCCCGGCGAGATCTTCCGCCCGTCCCGCCGCTGGATCGAGCGCCGGTTCACCGACCTGCGCTTCTACGAGCGGCCCGACCGCGGGGGGCACTTCGCCGCCTTCGAGCAGCCAGAGCTGTTCACCGACCAGATCCGCCGCGCGGCGCGCGCCCTGCGCTAACGGCGGGGCTGGCCCCGCCTCGGGCCCGGGCCGGGCGGCCCGCGCCGTCAGCCCGAGGCGGGGCCGTCCGGCTCGGCCTGCTCGGCCAGGAAGCGCTCCAGCTCGGCGCCGAGCTCCTCGGCCGTCGGCAGGTTCTCGGGCGGCAGCGTCGGCAGGCCGCCCAGCTCCTTGCCGCGCCGGTAGGCGTCGTACTGCTCCTCCAGCGCGCGGACCAGGGCCGCCGCCTCGCCGCCCTTGGCGATCTCCTGGTCGACCTCGCCGCGGACCACGGCCGCCGCCGAACGCAGGCCGTCGAGCGGGATCAGCAGGCCGGTCGCCTTCGACACCGAGGTCAGCAGCGAGGCGGTGGCGGCCGGGTAGTCGGTCTGGGTCAGGTAGTGCGGCACGTGGGCGGCGAAGCCGAGCGCGTCCCGGCCCTCCCGGCCCATCTCGTACTCGATCAGGTGGCCGGCGCTGCCCGGGACCAGGACCCGGCGGATCCACGGCTCGTACCCGGCGATCAGCTCCTTGCGGGTGGCGTGCGCGGTCACGCCGGCGGGCCGGGTGTGCGGCACCGCCATCGGGATCGCGTTCAGGCCGACCGACATCCGCACGTTGAGCTGCCGGGCCAGGTCGCGGACCGCGCGGCTGAACCGCTTCCACATCAGGTCCGGTTCCGGGCCGAACAGCAGCAGGAACGGCGTGCCGGCCCCGTCGCGCAGCGCGTGCAGCGCGAGCACCGGCTCGTCGTAGTGCTCCCAGTGGTCCTCGACGAACCTCATCACCGGGCGCCGCGAGCGGTAGTCGAGCAGGAGGTCGATGTCGAACGTGGCGACGACCTCGTGCTCGAGGGTCGTCAACAGGTGCTCTCCAGCCAGCCGCACCGCGTTCCCGGCGTCGACGACCCCGGTCATCGCTTCCACCAGCACCGGCCGCCCCAGATCGGGCAGGTCGCCGTTGACCTGGTAGAGCTCACTCGGGTCGAGCATGGGCCGAGACCTCCCCACACGTCATATCCAGGTGACAACCCCCGCTGTCACCGTTTTCCTCGCGCCAACCGCTGGCCGGCGCGGACCAACAGCTGCCCTACGCTGGCACCTTCCCGCCAGCGACGCCGCCGCGCCAGCCGGTCATCGCGCCGGCCCGCCCCGCGACGAGGCCGGGTCGGCGCGTCACACCTGCGTCAAGCGGCGTGGGCCGCGATCCATTCCCATTTCACAGGGTCCCCCATGGTCGCAACGGCGTACGGCGATCCGGGAAGCTGATCCCCATCAACTACGGACAGGTACGAATGACGAGCGCAGCGGATATGCGCGGACGAACAGAGAGGAGCTGCCGATGCCAGCGGCGGCGGACGAGACTGGCCCGGACGAGCGCGACCCGGCCCTGGCCGAGGAACTGGAGCTGGACGCGGACGGGGCGGCCGGCGGGCGGGTGACGGTCAGCCAGCTCGCCGCCCGGCGCACGCCGCGGGGCACCCTGTCCCGCCAGGTGCTGCTGGACAGCGCCCGGGAGATCATCGACATCGGCGGGGTGAACGCGCTGAGCATGCGGGCGCTCGGCGCCCGGCTCGGCGTCGACCCGACCGCGGTCTACCGGCACTTCCAGAACAAGAACGAGCTGCTGGACGCGCTTGCCGACCAGCTGGTCCGCGGCGACGAGCCACTGCCGGCCACCGGCGACCCCGGCGAGGACCTGCGGGAGAACCTCCGCCAGCTGCGCCGCCAGCTGTTGCGCTACCCGACGCTCGCGCCGTCGGTGCTGCGCCAGCCGCCTGGCTCCGGGTCCTGGTGGGACCGGATGGAGCACGCGGTCGGCGCGCTGCTCGCGCTCGGGCTCGACGAGCGCGAGGCCGCCGCCACCTGGCAGACGCTGCTGTTCTTCGTGCTCGGGCACGCGCTCACCGAGGCCCGCCATCTCGCCGAGACGATCGCCGCCGACCGGGTGGGCGCGCCGATGCCGACGGTCAACCCGCCGCGCAGCCGCCACCCCCGGCTGGCCGCCGTCGCCCCCTACCTGCACGCCGACCTCACCGAACAGTTCGAGACCGGCATCGACCGCATCCTCGGCCAGGCCAGCCAGGCCTGACCGGCGCCCGCTCGCCGGCCGTCGGCCCGGGCCAGCCGGCGGGCCGCGCGTCGCAGGATGCGCCGAGCGCGATCGGCGGCACCCGGGCCCACCGGCGCCGCAGCGGGCCGCCGCCGGCACCAGGATGACCGACGCATCCGCCCGCGGATGCGGGCGGATCGGGACGTTGCCGCGCGTTCGCGCACCCGGGCGGCTGGTTGGCTGGCGCATGGTCCGGGTTGCGGGGTGGGCAGCCGAATACTCCCGGTCAGCCGCCGCCGTCCCGACGGCGGCCCGGATGCCCCTGGAGTAGCGGATGCGCCCGCCGTCGTGCGGCTTCGACCGCCTGACCAGACCAGGCACCGCGCCCGTTGGGGCGCCCGGCACAACCGCCACGGCCCGCACGGCCCGCGCCACCCGCGCGGCGGGCGCTGCCCTCGCGGCGGTGGCGCTCACGGCGCGCGCCGGCGGCTGCAGCCGCCCCGACCCGAGCGTGGGGTTCGACCTGCCC
>JADGHD010000803.1 GCA_019689615.1 Frankia sp.
GTTCGACAACGCCCGCCCGACCATCCGCCGTCCCTCCCCCGGCCTCGGCGAGCACACCCGCGAGGTGCTCGCCGAGCTCGGCTACGGCCCGGCCGAGATCGACCAGCTCGTGGCCGACGGCGTGGCCAGGGACTAGCGCGGCGCCGGCGCGGTCCGGCTGGCCTGGTCCGCGCGGGTCGGGCGGTCGTGGCTGCCCACGGTGCCGCTCGCCGCGGACGGCCCGGCGAAGATCGGCCCCGGTGCGGCCGCCCCACCTGTACTGCCGCATTTGTCCTGGTCGCGGCCGCTGCTCTTCGCCGGCCCGCGCTGGCTGAGTTCCGCGGGCGGGCGGTAGGCCGTAGCGTGGCTGGTGACCGGTCACCGCCGGGTCGCCGGCGGCCCGCCAGGTCATGCGCCCGCCAGGGGTGAAAGCGGAAAGGACCACCATGACGGCCACCACTTCCGCCGGCACTGCCGAGACCGGCGGGACCGCCAACGCCACCGGGGCCGCGGGAACCGCCATGGCGACGGCGGCGCGGCCCGCCGGTGGTCCTGGCCGCCGGCTGGACGAGGGGCTGATCCAGCGGCTCGTCGCTGGGCTGACCGCGAGTGGCGAGGCAACGGTCATCGAGGCGCCGTTCACCGGGGAGCCGTTGGCCAGCCTGCGCCAGTCGACGGCGGCGGACGTGACGGAGGCGTTCGCCGCGGCCAGGGCGGCGCAGGCGAAATGGGCGGCGGTGCCGGTGCGGGACCGGGCTGGCGTGCTCGCCCGGCTGCACGACCTGGTGCTCGCCCGACGCGACGAGGCCCTCGACATCCTGCAGTGGGAGGCGGGCAAGGCCCGCGCGCACGCCGTCGAGGAGGTGCTGGAGGTCGCGTCGTGCGCGCTGTACGTCGCCCGGCGCGCCCCGAGGCTGCTCGTTCCGCACCGGCGAGCCGGGGCGTTCCCGGTGCTCACCCGGGCGGTCGAGGCGCGTCACCCCAAGGGCGTGGTCTGCGTGATCACACCGTGGAACTACCCGCTGGCGCTGTCCGACGACGTGCTGCCCGCGTTGGCCGCCGGCAACGCGGTCGTGCACAAGCCGGACACGCAGACGGCGCTCTCGGCGCTGTGGCTGCGGTCGCTGGCGGTGGAGGCCGGCATGCCGCCGGCGCTGTGGCAGGTGGTGCTGGGCAGCCGCAGGACGATCGGTGAGCCGCTGCTCGACAGCGCGGACTTCGTCTCGTTCACCGGCTCGACGGAGGCCGGCCGAGCCATCGCCGCCCGCGCCGGGCAGCGACTGATCGGCTGTTCGCTGGAGCTCGGCGGCAAGAACCCCATGCTGGTGCTGGCCGACGCCGACGTCCAGAAGGCGGCGGTTGGGGCGATCCGGGCGTGCTTCACCAACGCCGGCCAGCTCTGCGTCGCCATGGAGCGGATCTACGTTGACCGCTCGGTCCACGAGCAGTTCGTCGAGGCCTTCCTGGCCGCGACCGGCCGGCTGCGGCTGGGCGCCTCCCTCGACTTCAGCACCGACATGGGCTCGCTGACCTTCCGCCGGCAGCTCGAGAAGGTCGAGGCGCACGTCGGCGACGCGGTCGCGAAGGGCGCCCGGGTGCTGGCCGGCGGGCGGGCCCGCCCCGACCTCGGCCCGCTGTTCTACGAGCCCACCGTGCTGGCCGACGTCACCCCGGAGATGGCCCTCTACCGCGAGGAGACCTTCGGCCCGGTCGTCGCCGTCTACCCGGTCGACGGGGACGACGCCGCGGTGGCCGCCGCCAACGACAGCGAGTACGGCCTGAACGCCAGCGTGTGGAGCCGTTCGACCGCGCGCGCCCGCGCCGTCGCCGCCCGGCTGCAGGCCGGCACGGTCAACATCAACGAGGGCTATGCCTCGGCCTACGGCTCCCAGGGCGCCCCGATGGGCGGGATGAAGGCCTCCGGCCTCGGCCGCCGCCACGGGGGCGAAGGCCTGCTCAAGCTCACCGAGGCCCAGACCGTCGCCAGCCAGCACGTCCTCGGCTTCGAACCGCCGAGCTTCCTCACACCCGAGCGCTACGCGAACCTGCTGGCGCAGACGCTCACCGTCCTCAAGCGCCTGCGCATCCGCTGACCCGCGGCGCGCTGACGGTGGCCCCACCGCACGGGCCGGCCGCCACCGCGCGAACCGGACCGCCACCGCACGGGCCGGCCGCCACCGCG
>JADGHD010000804.1 GCA_019689615.1 Frankia sp.
TGGGTCTCGGGGGCTCGGATATGTGTATAAGAGACTGGTGCGGCCAGGTGGGCGGGGCTTCGGTCAGGCCGGCGCCGGCGTCAGCTCGCCAGGGTCGGGGCCGGCCGCGGCTGGCCGACCGCCTCGTGGCTGCCCTGGCGCTGGCCGGGGCGGCGGCGCTCGGCGGCGAGGAACGGGCCGCCGCCGCTCGGGTCGAGGATCCCGGACTCGGCCCAGGTGAACCGGCCGCCCAGGACCTGCTGGGCCAGCTTGTAGTTGTGGGCGTCGTCGTTGCGCCACAGGCCGGCGAACGCGGCGTTGACCCGCCGGCGGGCCTGCCGGCAGAACAGGTCGGCCAGGTCGGTCATGGCCGCGCGGTCGGCGCCCGCCCAGCTGTCCCACTCCCAGCCGCCCAGCTCGACCTGGCCACGCGGGCCGGTCCGGGTGAGGGCGTGGGCGCGGACCACCACCGCGCTCATCGCGAACAGCTCGGCGCCGATGTCGACCAGCCGGCCGAGGTACGCCTGCCGCTTCTCCAGGCCGCCCTGCCAGCGGGCCATGCCGTAGAAGGTCGACCGGGCGAGCCGGCGGGCGGAGCGCTCCACGAACCGCAGGTGCCCCGCCAGCGGGCCGTACTCCCGGAACGAGGTGGGCGACGTGCCCTCGCCGATCATCAGGCCGGGCAGCCAGCGGCTGTAGAAGCCGGCGGCCCTGGCCGCGGCGCGCGCCTTGGCCGGCAGCGGCCTGTCCGGGTCGATGAGGTCGCCGGCCACCGTGAGGTGGGTGTCGACGGCCTCCCGGGCGATGAACAGCCGCATGATCTCGCTGGAGCCCTCGAAGATCCGGTTGATCCGCAGGTCGCGCAGGATCTGCTCGGCCGGCACCGGCCGCTCGCCCCGGTTGGCCAGGGACTGGGCGGTCTCGTAGCCGCGGCCGCCCCGGATCTGGACCAGCTCGTCGGCCGCCTGCCAGGCCATCTCGCTGGCGTACAGCTTGGCCAGGGCCGCCTCGATCCGGATGTCGCCGCGGCCATCGTCGGCGAGCTGGCCGCACAGCTCGACCATCGCGTCCAGCCCGCACGCAGTGCCGGCGATGAAGGCGATCTTCTGGGCCATGGCGTCGTGCTCGCCGATCGGCCGGCCCCACTGCACCCGGTCCCGCGACCACTCCCGGGCGATCCGCAGCGCGTACCTGGTGACCGCGGCGCAGATCGCGGGCAGGGCGAGCCGGCCGGTGTTGAGCGTGGTCAGGGCGATCCGCAGGCCCTCGCCCTCGCGGCCGAGGCGGTCGGACGCCGGGACCCGGACGCGGTCGAACGTCGTCACGCCGTTCTCGATCCCGCGCAGGCCCATGAACTCGTTGCGGTACTCGACCCGCACGCCCGGCGCGTGCGCGTCGACGATGAAGCAGGTGATGCCGCCGCGGTGGCCTTCCGAGCGGGGAACGACCGCCATGACGACCAACCGGTCGGCGATGACGCCGTTCGTGGTCCACAGCTTGCTGCCGGTCAGCTCGTAGGCGGCGCCGCCGTCGACCGGGACCGCGCGGCTGCTCATCCGGGCCGGGTCACTGCCGACGTCCGGCTCGGTCAGCAGGAAGGCGCTGACCTCCGTCCTGGCGACCCGGGGCAGATACTTGCGCTTCTGCTCCTCGGTGCCGAACCGCATGACCGGCTCGGCGACGCCGATCGACTGGTGCGCGGACAGCAGCGTCGGAATGCTCGAGTGCCAGGTGCCGGCCAGCGCCAGCGCCCGGTTGTAGTACACGGTGCTCAGCCCGAGGCCGCCGTACTCCTCGGGGATCTTCATCCCGAACGCGCCGATCCGGCGCAGCGCGTCGATCACCTCGTCCGGCAGCCGGCCCTCGCGTTCGATGCGCAGCGGGTCGACCGTCTCCCGCAGCACGGCGGTGAGCTGCGCCAGGAAGGCCTCCCCTCGGCGGCGTTCGTCCTCGGCCGGCCACTGGGGCGAACTGATCAGGTCGAGCCGGAGCCGGCCGAGGAAGAGCTCCCGCCCGAACGAGGGACGGGTCCACTCCTTCTCCCGGGCGGCCTCGGCCACCCCCCGGGCCTCCCGCTCGCTCACGTGCGTCACGGTCTGTGCCACGTCGGCCACCTCCCCCGTCACCGCGGGGTGCCGGGCGCCGTCGCCGGCCCGGGCCCCGCCGGTGGTACGCCCCC
>JADGHD010000805.1 GCA_019689615.1 Frankia sp.
GGCCCGCGGCCTATCGCAACGTGCGGGGGGGGGCCCGGGGGGGCCCGGCGGGGGGCGCGGCCGGACGGCCGGCCCGGCGCGGGGCCGTTGTTCGCGCTGTCAGGTCAGCGCGGTCAGTCCTCGATCGGGCTGGAGCCGAGGACCTCGTACTGCGACGGCTGGCCCTCGTCGTCGAGGGTGGTGACCAGGCCGCCGCGGACGCACACCGCCTTGGCGTCCGGGAAGGCCTTGCCGTTGCAGCGCATCTTCAGCCCGCCGGCACCGGGGATCTCCACCTCGGGCGCCGAGCGCAGCGCGGCGACCACGGTGTCGGGGGTGACGTCGCCGGTCAGGCCATCGAGGGCGGCGTGGAAGCCGGCCAGCATCGTGAACATGACCATGCCGTCGGGGACGCTGAGGTCGATGTCGTCGCCGTAGGCCTCGACGACCGCGTTGTAGAGCCTCGTCGAGTCGTTGTCGACGCCGATCGGCACGAACGCGCCGATCTTGATGCCCTCCAGCACGTCACCGGGCACGGAGGTGCGGGTGGCGTCGCTGATGCACTGCGAGATCGCGGTGATCTGGCCGGCGTAGCCGACCGCGCTCAGGCCGTTCATCGCGGCGATGCAGAACGCGTCGTTGCCGATGACGAAGACGACGCCCGGGTTGTCGTTGGCGATCTGCTGCATCTGCGCGGTCATGTCCGCCGTGGCCGGCGGGACCTTGACCAGCGTGTACTTCAGGCCCGCCGCCTCGTACAGCGGGGGCGCGGTCTTCTCCGCGGACTCGAGCGCCGCGGGCACGTCGATGACCACCGAGGTCACCGAGTCGGCGCCGAGCTCCTTCGCGACCGCGATCGGCATCTGGATGACCGCGAACGTCGGGTCGTTGAGGGTGAAGGTGTGGTCGTCCGCCAGGATCGTCGGGTCACCGGTGCCGAACATCAGCACCGGCACGTCGGCGTCCGCGATCGGCTGCCAGGTGGTCTCCACGACGCCGCTGGTCCCGATCACGACCGCAGCGACGTCCGCCTGGACCATCTGGGTGCCACACTCGGCGCCCTTGGCCGGGTCGTTCTGCGTCTCGCACTCGACCAGCTCGATCGGCCGGCCGGCGATGCCCCCGCCACGCTCGTTGATCCACTCGGCGGTCGCCTCGGCCACCCGGTTCTGGATTGTGAGGTCGGCGACCTGGCTGGCGCCGTCGGTGATGATGCCGATCCTGACCGGCTCGCCGCTGGCCTGGTTGACCTCGCCCAGCAGCGCGTCGACGTTGGCGCTGGCGCTGGCCGGCGGGTTGTCGGTGCCGCCGGTCTCCTCGTCGTCGCCGCCGCAGGCCGCGATGAACAGCGCGCTCGCCGCGAGCGCGGCCACGCTGGTCAGTAAGCGGCGCTGGCGTAACCGCCGCGCCCTGCCGTTGGTGGTGCCGCCCAAGGGCATACCCGCAAGCCGCATGTCTCTCGTTTCTCCCGTCGCTGGGCCACCGCCGCCCCGTCGTCCCGCCCGGCGATGGCGTGGGTCATGCCGGCCCGCCGCCGTCGCCGTGCCCGGCGTGCCGGCGCCGGGGCTGGTGCCTGAGTGGGTGCTCTCGTGCTGCTGGTGGTGGCGTGGTGCTGGTGCCGCTGCTGGCTGATGGGCTGTCAGATGGTCGTGCTGGTTGGGTGGACGCTGCTGCCTCGCGCGTGCGCGCGTGGGGCGTGGCCCGCACGTGCTTGTGGCCGCGGGAGCCCTGCCCGTCTCCTGCTCTCCCCGGTCGGGTTGGCCGCCGTGGTCCAGGCAGCGCCGGGCGCGCCGGGACGGGAGGCGTACCGGCCCCGGCTGCCCGCCGCGTGCGGTGCTTTCGGCTGCTGCGGGGACTGTAGCGATCTGCGGCGAGTTATAGAAGAGGCTGTCCTAAAAATCCTCGCCGGTTGCGCCCTGGCGGCCGGTCGGCTCACTACGATCGGCGCCATGGCGGACCCTCACCCGGCGGGCGCGCACGCGGGCACGGATGCCGGGTGGGCGGGCGCCGACGCGGCCGGGCCCACCGCGCCACCGCGGCCCACCCGGCGCACCGCGCCGACCGGCCCCGATGCGGCCACCCAGCCGGCGCGGTCCCCCAAGCCGACGGCGACCCCCGAGCCAGCGCGGTCCCCCAAGCCGGCGCAGGCCCCCCGGACAGCGCAGGCCCCCCAGACG
>JADGHD010000806.1 GCA_019689615.1 Frankia sp.
CCCCGCCGCCGGGCGGGTGGGCCATGGCCGCGGGGACGAGGCCGCAGGCGCCGAGCTGGACGGGCTGGTCAGCGCGGTGGCCGAGGCCGTAGGCCCGCCTGACCGGGCCGGCGCGCCGGCCGGGTCCGATCTGGCCGGCGGAGCCGGGCGGGCCTGGTACCGCTACCACCGGCTGCTGCGCGGGACGCTGCTCGACGCGTTGCGGCGCGACCCGGCCGAGGACGAGCCGGAGCTGAACCTGCGGGCCGCCCTGTGGTACGCCGCCCACCGCCAGCTGACGGACGCCGCCCGGCACGCCAGCCGGGCCGGTGACTGGCGCTACCTCGCCGCGCTGCTGGTCCGCGGCGCGGTGCCACTGATCGCCTCCGGTGACCTGCCGGAGCTGGCCGAGCTGGTCGCCGCGTTCCCGGACCGGGCCGCCGCGCTGGGCCCGGAGTGCGCAGCCATCGCCGCGCTGGCCCGGGTCATCGCCGGCGACGGGGCGGGCACCGCCGAGCTGGTCGAGCTGGCCCGCTCCGGGGCACCGGGTGCCGGACCGCTGCGTCGCGCCCTGCTCGCCTCGCTGGACGCGATCGAGCTGCGGCGCGCCGACCTGGCCGGGGACGTCGACGCCGCGCTCGTCGTCGCCCGGCGGGCGCTGCGGGCGCGCGGCAGCGTGCCGCACGGCCCGGCCGGCGGCCTCCCGGACGGGCAGCGCACGCTCGCGCTCGGCGTGCGCGGCCGGGCGGAGCTGTGGCGCGGCCGGCTGGAGACCGCGGAGGAGACCCTGCGCGAGGCCCTGACGGCCGCACGCCGGACCGGGCTGGAGGGGACCGCGGCGGGTTGCCTGGGCGCGCTCGCGCTCGGCTACGCGGTCCGTGGCCGGCTGCGCCAGGCGGACGAGGCCGCTGGCGAGGCGCTCGCCGCGGCCGCCGCGGTCAGCGGTATGGCCGCGGGCGCTGGCGCCACCGGCGCGGCGGGTGCCGCCCCGGTGGGTGGCGCGGCGACGGGCGGCGCCGCGGGTGTGGATCGCGCCGCCGGGCTGGCCGCCGACGCTGGCGCGGCAGGGAGCGGCGACGCCGGCGGCGACGGTGGCGCGGTCGACCTGGCCCGGCTGGCGGAGCGGGCGGCCACGGCCGGGGTGCCCGAGGCGCTGCTGGCGCTGGCCGTCGCGGCCGGCTACCGGGACGAGCACGCCGGCGCCTTCGGCTGGGCCGAGCTGGCGGCGATGGCGGCCGGCAACGGCCACGCCAACCAGCTTCCGGCGCTGGCGAAGGTGGTCAGGGCGTGGCTGCACCTGGGCCGTCGGCGCGGGGACGACGTGCGGGCGGCCCGCCGGGCGCTGGCGCAGATCGCCGGCTCCGGCCTGCCCCCGCTGCTGACCGCGATCCGCGAGGCGGCCCAGGCCGACCTGCTCATCGCCGGCGGCAACCCGGACGCCGCGCTGCGGGTGCTCGGGCGCGACCGGTCCGCGCAGCGCACGCCGCCGGCCCTGCTCGCGCGGGGACGGGCGCTGCTCGCGCTCGGTGACGCCGCCGCGGCGGCGGAGGCGGTCGCGCCGCTGCTGCGCGCGGACGGCGGCGGGTCGGCGAGCGTGGTGAGCGCCTGCGTGATCAGCGCGGTGGCCGCCGCCCGCCGGGGTGACCACGCCCAGGCCGGCGGCCTGCTCTCGCGGGCGCTGGTGCTGGCCGAGGACGAGTACCTGCTGCGCCCCTTCCTGGAGCTCGGGCCCGAGGTGGCCGCGCTCACCGAGGCGCACCCCGGCCTGCGCGACACCGCGCCCGTGCTGGTCGAGGCGCTCGCCGAGGCCACGGCCCGCCGGGAAGAGCGCAGCCAGCCGCGGCCGGTCGTGCGGCCGGATGCGGGCCGCCAGCCCGCCGGCGCGGCCGGGCGGGTCGCTGGCATGGCCGGGCCTGCCCGCTCCGCGCCCGCGCCGTCGCCGGCCGCCGCCTGGCCGGCCCGGGCCGGTGGCCCCGGCCGTGTCACCCCGGTCGGCGGGCCCGTGGCGCGCCCCGGCGGGCAGCCCGTGGTGGCTGGCCGCCCGGGGCCGCCTGGCGCGGCGGGGCGGACGCCCGCCGTCCGGCTGCCCGGCCCCGCGGCGGCGCCCGGTGGACGGCGGCCTGTGGCTGTGTCTTATACACATATCCGAGCCCCCGAGACGGAGGTACGTGTCGGT
>JADGHD010000807.1 GCA_019689615.1 Frankia sp.
GGGCGGCGCGCCCCCCGGCGCGCGGGCCCCCCCGGGGGGGGGGGGCCCCCCCCCGGGGGGCGGCCCCCCGGCGCCCGACAGCCGCCGGTCCGCTCGCGGGTCGCCGCGCGCGACGTGCCAGCAGGTGCACTCGCCCTCACGGCGGTGGCCCGCTCGCGAGTCGCTGCTCGGCGGCGGCTACTCGGCGGTGGGCAGCACGGCGGCCGCCGCGTCGGTGACGGCCGCGGCCAGCCGCGGATGGTCGAGCGGCGGCAGGAGCTGGCCGGGTTCGGCCAGGCCGACCAGCGCGTCCGCGGCGGCCAGCCGGGCGCCGATCGTGGGCGAGCGGTGGGCGGCGAGCGCCGCCGTGAGCAGGCCGGGCAGGGCGTGCAGCGGGCGCGGCGCGGTGGTGGCCGCCGCGTATGGCGGCGGGGCCTGCGGGCGGGTGCGCAGCACCGGCACCGTCGTCGGCGGCGCGGCCAGCCCCACCAGGTCGACGATGAGGTCGGCCGCGCCGTCGGCGGCGAGGCGGTGCAGCGCGTCGATGCCGAAGGCGACCGGGTCGTACAGCGTGATGTCGCCGACCCCGGCCGCGACGAGCAGGCTGGACAGGTCCCCGCCGCGGGCCGGGTCGACGAGCACGACCCGGGCGGCGCCCGGCCGGATGCCGGCGGCGCGCAGGGTGGACAGCGCGGCGGCGGCCGCGGCCACCGCCAGGCCGTCGTTGACCGCGTCGAGCACGACCAGACCGGTGCCGGCGAGTGCCTGGCGGACCGCGGCCACCCGGCGCAGGTCGGTGAAGACCAGCACGGTCGCCCCAAAGCCGGGGGAGAGCAGCTCGATCGCCGACACCAGGTCGGCGGTGCGGCGCGCGGCGACCGGCAGCGGGATCACGTCGAGGCCGCTGGCCCGGTGCAGCAGCAGCGCCTGCGACTCCAGCGCCGGCAGCGCGGTCGTGGCCTCCAGCGGCTCCAGGTCGAGCACCGCGGTCCCGTCGGACAGCAGCGCGACCCGCCGCGAGCGGCCGGTGTAGCGGTCGGCCAGCCGCGGGTTCGCCGCCAGGTGGGTGACCACCCGCCGGTCGGCGTCCGCGTCGAGCAGGGCCAGGTCGAAGTCGGTGGCGGTGCTGGCGCGGGCGCGAAGGCCCACCTTGCCGTGTGCCGCGACGCTGAAGGCCAGATCGGTGAGCGCCAGCAGGTCGTCGCCGAGCCGGCGGGGCAGCTCGGCCTGCAGCCAGCGCAGGGTCCGCCCGCCGTCCGCCTCGACCGTCACCGCGACCACATCGCCGGCCCCGCCCGCGCTCGCGCCTTCGGCCCCGTCGGCGCGGCCGCCCGTGCCCGCGGCGTCGGTCCCGCCGGGTTCCGTCGCCGCGGCCGGGTCGTCCAGCAGGACGATGGCGGCACCCGGGGCCTGCGCCACCACCTGCCGCACGGTCGCCACCGCGGCCGGGCGCACCCGCAGCGCGAGGCTGAACGCCGGGTTGACCCGAAGCTGGCTGCTCATGGCGCCGGGCCGGAGCCGGCGGCTGCCGGGCCGGTGCCGGCGGCGGCCCTGATCATCCGGGCCAGCCGGTCCATGAACGGCCGGTCGATCGGCGCCCCGGTCACCACCAGCCGGGTGACCAGCGCCGACATGAGGCACTCGACCAGCATCGACACGTCGGCGTCCGGCGCGATCTCGCCGCGTTCCTTCGCCCGCTGGAACGGCAGCAGGATGGGGGCGGTCTGCGTCGGGTCGCTCGCGATCTCGCGCAGGCCCTCGGTCAGCCGCGGGTCGTTCGCGGTCACCCTCGTCCGGACCAGCGCGAGCGTGGTCGGGTGGTTGAACACCCGCAGCAGGCCCTCGCACAGCTTGGCCAGGTCCGCGTCCCAGCTGCCCTCGTCCGGCCGCGGGATGGCGGCCGCCTCGGCGGCGGCCAGCACGTCCCGGACCAGGTCGGCCTTGCTCGCCCACTGCCGGTAGAGCGTGGTCTTGTGCACGCCGGCCATGGCCGCGACGTCCTCGATCCGCAGCGCCTCGTAGCCGACATCCGCCAGCAGCGAGCGCACGGCGGCGAACACGTCCCGGCGGACCCGGTCGGTGAGCCCGCGGGGCCGGCCGCGCCCCCGCCCGGTCCTGGCCGGGGTCGCGGCCGGGCCCACCAGCGCCGGCTCGGTCATGCGATCACTCTACGGC
>JADGHD010000808.1 GCA_019689615.1 Frankia sp.
CCGGCGTAGCGGGCCTGCAGGTTGGTGGCCGTCCCGGCGCCGTAGCAGACGAACGAGGCGAACAGCAGCACCGGGTTGTCGAGGACCGCCGCGACGACGACACCGACGCCGCCAGCCGCTCCGGTGAAGTAGCCCGCGGCAAGCCCCGGACGACGGCCGTGCGCCTGCGAGATCCACCCGACGACGAGGGCGGCGGCGGCCGAGCCGGTGGTGAACAGTGCCGTGGGGATGCCGGCCAGGCGCGTGGAGCCAAGCATGTCCTCCGCGAGCAGCGCGCCGACCGTGACCCCGGCGGCCAGCCCGGCACCGCTCAGGATCTGGGCGATGACCAGGACGGTCAGGACGCGCCGCTGCGCCTGCGCGCGGATGTCGGGGTCAGCCACGGGCGTGGCGGCGACGGCGGTCATCGGACGGCGCTCTCGGGCTGCGCCTGGCGCGGCGGTGGTGCGGCCACAAACCCTGCCACGTGCGGATTCGCCGTCATGACCCGCCAGCGTCCGCCACCGGATGCCGCAGATCAAGCCTTGTCGCCCCGATCATCCACCTGGCGCCAGCCCGACCACGCCCGCCCGCCGCACACCGGACCGTCCCGGCGGCGAGCCAGTCAGTCCGCCAGGGCCATCAGCCGCGATCACGGCGTCCGGTCGGATGCCGGCGGAGGGCTTGACATGCTTTCCAGATTGGGAAAATATTTCCAACATGGACAACGAAGTGTTCACCCCGAGCGTGCACTACCGTGATCCCATGGCGGCGCTGACCTGGCTGGAGCGGGCCTTCGGGTTCGAGCTGACGATGGCGATCGACGGGCCGCCCGAGGCCCCGCAGATGTGCCACTACGAGATGAGCTGCGGCGGGCGGGGCCGGATCATGATCGGCGCCGAGTGGGCGGACTGGATCCGCAGCCCGGCCAGCGCCGGCGGGACGGTCACCCAGTCGGTGCACGTCCAGCTCCCCGCCGGCCTGGACGAGCACTGCGAGCGGGCGAGGGCGGCCGGTGCGGTCATCGAGGCCGAGCCGAGGGACGAGTTCTACGGCGACCGGATCTACCGGGCCAGGGACCCCGAAGGGCACCGGTGGACGTTCTCGATGCACGTCCGCGACGTCACCCGGGCCGAGGCCGAGCAGACGCTCGGCCAGCCGATTATGGCGACGAACTGGCAGTAGGTTGGTAGCCATTGGCAGGCGACGGATCCGAGTACTTGGGCAGTGGTGAGTGAGAACGCCGCGGCGCGGCTGGACGACACGCTGGCCGCGCTGGCCGACCCGGTGCGCCGCCGCGTCGTCGAGCTGCTCGCCGAGCGGCCCCGCCGGGCTGGCGAGCTGGCCGCCGAGCTCGGCACCCCGCCGTCGACCATGAGCAAGCACCTTCGGGTGCTGCGCCAGCGCGGCCTGATCGCCGAGACTCACCCCGAGTTCGACGCGCGCGTCCGGATCTACGCACTGCGGTCGGCGCCGATGACCGAGCTGCGCCGCTGGCTCGCCCACGCCGAGCAGGCCTGGTCCGAGCAGTTGTCGGCGTTCGCCGCCTACCTCGGGTCCGACGCAGCGGAATCCGGGGAACCACGCGGTGTCAGCGACTCCCCGGCCCCCGCCACCGCCGCGGGAGCCGGGGACGCCGACAACACGTCGACGCCGTAGCACCCGGGCTGCCGGCCCGGCGGACAGACTGTCGCCGCCCCCGGGACCGGCTGGCGCAGAAGGGAGGGCGGAACGCGGTGAGCGATCGGTCGCGGGTGCTGGTGGCGCTGCGGGTGCCGGCCTCGGCGGAGCGGGCGTTCGCCGTGTTCACCGAGCAGATCGGGCAGTGGTGGCGGCCGAACACGCTGTTCCAGTTCACCGCGGGCCGCACCGGCAGGCTGTCCTTCGAGCCCGCCGCGGCCACCGGTCCGGCCACGCTCGGCGCGGCAAACGGCGCGCCCGGCCCGCGCCGGATCGGACCCGGCGCCCGGCTGGTCGAGACCTACGCCGACGGCAGCTCGTTCGTCATCGGTCACGTTCGCGCCTGGGAGCCGCCGTCCCGCCTGGTCCTGAGCTGGCGCCAGGCCGGGTTCGCGGCGGACGAGGAGACCGAGCTGCATGTCCGGTTCGACGAGGTCCGCGACGACGCCGGCGCGGTGCGGACCAGGGTGACCGTCGAGCACTTCGGGTGGGAC
>JADGHD010000809.1 GCA_019689615.1 Frankia sp.
ACCCCAGGCGACACCGCCAGCCCGACCGGCACCGCCAGCCCCACCGGGACGGCCTCACCGACCGGCACCGCCAGCCCCACCGGCACGGCGTCGCCGACCGGCACCGCCAGCCCCACCGGCACGGCCAGCCCCGGCGCCGGCGCGGTGACCGCGACGGCCGCCCCGTTCACGCTGCCGAACCCGGTGACCGAGGCCGCCGCCGTGGTCGACGACGGCAAGATCCTCGTGCTCGGCGGCGAGGACGCCAGCGGCACGGCCACCAACCAGGTGGTGTCCATCGACCCCATGGCGGGCAGCGCCACCTCGGCCGGCTCGCTGGCCACCCCGGTGACCGACGCGGCCGCCGCGGTCGTCGGCGGCACGCCGACGGTGTTCGGCGGCAACGACGGCAGCGTCACCGACCGGGTGCAGACCTTCACCAACGGCACCAGCCAGGAGATCGGCAAGCTGCCGTCGCCGCGGCAGAACGCCAGCGCGGCCACCGTCGGCGGCAAGACGTACCTGTTCGGCGGCGACGACGGCGACAGCACGAAGTCGGACATCCTCTCGACCAGCGACGGCAAGTCGTTCGAGACCGCCGGCACGCTGGCCACCCCGGTCCGCAAGCCGGCCGTCGCGGTCACCGGCACCGGCTCGGACCAGAAGATCACGCTGTTCGGCGGGCAGAGCGACAACGGCGCGAGCGACGTGATCCAGCAGTTCGACCCGAAGACCGGGCAGACGACGAAGGTCGGCACCCTGCCCCAGGGCCTGCAGGACGCCACCGCGTTCCAGCTGAACGGCACCACCTACCTCGCCGGTGGGCGCAACGGCGGCGAGGCGTCGAACAAGATCTACCAGTTCGACCCGACCGACAACACGGTGACCGAGGCCGGCACGCTGCCGGACGGCGTCGTCGACGCCGCCTCCGCCAGCACGAACGGCAAGGCCTACGTGATCGGCGGCGAGGTCGACGACTCGGCGTCGAACAAGGTGACCGAAATCAAGCGGCAGTAGGCGGTCCGGCGGCAGCAGGCACCCTGCCGCGGCACCGCGTCGCGGGCCGCGGCCACCACCAGGCAGCGCCGGTGGTGGCCGCGGCCGTTCGCGTCCTCGGGGATCGCCCACCGGGACCGGTCCGCCCCGGCCGGTGACCAGCGGGCCGGCGGCCGGAGCCCCCCTGCCGGCCAGGCGGTGTCAAAAAAATGGCACATGCTGCCATCTGGCGTTCGCTGTCATACGATCTCTCCTGACACGGGTGAGCCGGCCGAGCCGGCCCACCAGGGGAGGGACCACGCGATGGCGACGGGCACGGCCAAGGGGACGGCGGCGGCGCGGCGGCTGCTGGCGAACCTCGGCTCGACAGCGGGGAGCGTTCCGGTCGTGCGCCGCAGCCGGGACGACGGCCGCGGGCGGGACGGCCGCGGCGGCGCCGGCAACGACGACGCCGGCCAGGCGGCCGGGCTGCGCGAGCGCAAGAAGGAGCGCACCCGGCGCACGCTCGTCGACACCGCGCACGCGCTGTTCGACGAGCGCGGCTACGAGGCGACGACGATCGAGGCGATCGCCGCCGGCGCCGACGTGTCCGTACGCACCTTCTTCCGTTACTTTGCCGGCAAGGAAGAGGTCGCGCTCGCCCCGCTCGACGAGGTGGGCGAGCTGGCGCTGGAGGCGCTGCGGCGCCGGCCGGCGCACGAGCCGCCGCTGATGGCGCTGCGCGCCGCGGCGCTGGACGCCTGGCTCGCGATGGACCCCGACCCGGTGGCCTTCCGCGGCTACGTGGAACACCTGCTGATCGCCGACGAGGCCCCGGCCCTGTCCGCGGCGATGCTGCAGCGCACGATGCGCCTCGGGGACCAGCTGGCCGAGGCGATCGCGCCCCGGTTCGGCCCGCCGCCGCCCGGCGCGCCGGCCGCCCCGGGCGGGATGGACCTGCGCCCGCTGCTCACCGCCGCCGCCTTCCTCGCCGCGGTCCAGGTCGGCGTGCGCAGCTGGTTCCAGAACGGTGGCCGGGACCTCGGCGAGATGCTGGCGACCGTGGAGTACTGCGTCGGCCAGCTCGCCCCGGCCGACCCGGTGGCCCCGCCAGACCCGGCGGCCACCGCCGAGGCCGGCGGCCCGCCGCGGCCGCGCCCCGCACCGGCCGCGCCCAGCGAGGCGGTCCACCCCGCCG
>JADGHD010000055.1 GCA_019689615.1 Frankia sp.
CCGCCCCCCCCCCCCACCCCCCGCGGGGGGGGCCGCCCCCCCCACCCGGGCCCCCCCCGCCGGCGGCAGGCCGGGGAGCGTCCGGGAAACCCGGACGCCCGGTCGTCAGGACTTCAGGCTGGCCTTCTCGGCGAGGATGCTCACGCCCTCCTTGGTGACGGACAGGAAGCCGCCGTCGACCTCGGCGGCGACCTCACCGCCGGACGTGCGCACCCGGACCTCGCCGCCGCTGACCAGGACGCCCAGCAGGGGCACGTGCCGCGGCAGGACACCGATCTCGCCGGACAGGGTCCGCGCCACGACCATCTCCGCCTCGCCCGACCAGACCTCCTGCTCGGGCGAGACGATCGCGACCCGCATCGTGGCTGCCACTACAGGTTCTCCGCGTTCTTCTGCGCGTCCTCGATGCCGCCGCACATGAAGAAGGCCTGCTCCGGCAGGTGGTCGAACTCGCCCTCGCAAAGCCGCTTGAACGAGTCGATCGTCTCGGAGACCGGGACGAACTTGCCGGGGATGCCGGTGAACTGCTCGGCGACGAAGAACGGCTGGGACAGGAACCGCTGGATCCGGCGGGCCCGGCCGACGAGGACCTTGTCCTCCTCGGAGAGCTCGTCGATACCGAGGATGGCGATGATGTCCTGCAGGTCCTTGTACCGCTGCAGGATCCGCTGCACCTCGCGGGCGACGTTGTAGTGCTCCTGGCCGATGTAGCGCGCGTCCAGGATCCGCGAGGTCGAGTCGAGCGGGCTCACCGCCGGGTAGATGCCCAGGTCGGAGATCGCCCGGTCGAGAACCGTTGTGGCGTCGAGGTGGGTGAACGTCGTCGCCGGGGCCGGGTCGGTCAGGTCGTCCGCGGGGACGTAGATCGCCTGCAGCGAGGTGATCGAGTGGCCCCGGGTCGAGGTGATCCGCTCCTGCAGCACACCCATCTCGTCGGCCAGCGTCGGCTGGTAGCCCACGGCGCTCGGCATCCGGCCCAGCAGCGTGGAGACCTCGGAGCCGGCCTGGGTGAACCGGAAGATGTTGTCGATGAACAGGAGCACGTCCTGCTTCTGGACATCGCGGAAGTACTCGGCCATCGTCAGCGCGGCCAGGGCGACCCGCAGCCGGGTGCCCGGCGGCTCGTCCATCTGGCCGAAGACGAGCGCGGTGTCCTGGATGACGCCGGCCTCGGTCATCTCCAGGAAGAGGTCGTTACCCTCGCGGGTCCGCTCGCCGACGCCGGCGAACACCGAGACGCCACCGAACTCCTTGGCGACCCGGCGGATCATCTCCTGGATGACGACGGTCTTGCCGACGCCGGCGCCGCCGAACAGACCGATCTTGCCACCGCGCACGTACGGGGCCAGCAGGTCGATGACCTTGATGCCGGTCTCGAACATCTCGGTCTTGGACTCGAGCTGGTCGAACGCCGGGGCCGGCCGGTGGATCGGCCAGTAGCTGTCGGCCTCGATGCCGTCGACGTCGAGCGGCTGGCCGAGCACGTTGAACACGTGCCCGCGGGTGACGTTGCCGACCGGCACCGAGATCGGCGCGCCGGTGTTGCGGACCGGGGCGCCCCGGACCAGGCCGTCGGTCTGCTGCATGGAGATCGCCCGGATCGTGTTGTCCCCGATGTGCTGGGCGACCTCAAGGGTAAGAGTGATGGTCTCGTCGCCGAGCGTCCGGTCGACGAGGAGCGCGTGGTAGATCTCCGGAAGCTCCTCCGGAGCGAACTCCACGTCGACGACCGGGCCGATGACGCGGGCGACCCGGCCGATCCCCGGGACCCGGCCCTCCGCCTCGGCGGGCGAGCTGGTGGTGACGGTCATGGCGTCCTCGATCTCAACTTGAGCGCCGGGGGGCGCGCGTGCGGTCCTCCGCGCCCCCGAGGCCCTCGGCCTGACAGCCGCACAGGTCCCGAAGGGCTGGCTTGGCGCCCTCGGCGGGCCGGCCGGCGAACCGACCGGCCCGGCCTCGGGCAGGGTGTCATCTGTCGTGCTCCTGCGGCGGGTCGCCCCGCGGTATCACTTCCTACGATGCCTGACGCGAGCGGGAAACGAGCCGGCACGCGCGAACCCGCCGCAATCGCCCGCGTCCTAGCCCGCGTCCGCGAGCGCGTTCGCGCCGCCGACGATCTCCGAGATCTCCTGGGTGATCGCCTCCTGGCGCGCCCGGTTCGCCAGCCGCGTGTAGGTGCGGATCAGCTCCTCGGCGTTGTCCGTCGCCGACTTCATCGCCCGCTGCCGCGACGCCGACTCCGACGCCGCCGCCTCCAGCAGGGCGACATACAGCCGGGACTCGACATACCGCGGCAGCAGGGAGTCGAGCACCGCCTCGGCCGACGGCTCGAACTCGTAGACCGGCAGCGGCCCGCCGGGCGGCGGCGCGTCCGTCTCCGCCAGCACCATCGGCAGCAGCCGGTGCGCGACCGGCGTCTGCGTCAGCGCGCTGACGTACTCGGTGTAGACCGCGTGGATCTCGCCGACGCCGCCCTCACCCTCCGGCGTGGTGAACGCCGCGAGCAGCTCGTCCGCGATCGCCTTGGCGTCGGCGTACGAGGGCTGCTCGGAGAACCCGGTGAACTCGCCGGCCAGCTCCCGGCCGCGGAACCGGTAGTACGTGACGGCCTTGCGGCCGACCGCGTAGAGCTGGACCTGCTTGCCCTCGGCGGCGAGCAGCTCCATCAGCTCGGCCGTCCGCTTCAGCGCGTTGGCGCTGTAGCCGCCGGCCAGGCCGCGGTCGGAGGTGACCACCACGACCGCGGCCCGGGTGACCCCGGACCGCTCGGTCGTCAGCGGGTGCTTGATCGTCGACTGCGACGCGACCGCCGTGATCACCCGGGTGATCTCGGCCGCGTACGGCCGGGACGCCGCGACCCGCGCGCGGGCCTTGGCGATCCGGGAGGCCGCGATCAGCTCCATCGCCCGGGTGATCTTCTTGGTCGACTGCACCGAGCGGACCCGCCGCCGATACTCCCGCAGCTTCCCGGCCATGCGGTCAGTCCTCCTCGGGCGGCGGCGCCTGGCGGTGGACCGTGATCTGCTCGCGCTCGACCGCGTCCGGCGACAGCGGCTCGGCGGCCGGCTCGTTGACCACCAGCTGCTTGCCGTCCGCCAGCGTGAACTGGGCCTTGAACTCGGTGACTGCCTTCTCCAGCTCGGCGATCGTCGAGTCCTCCAGCTTGCCGGTCGCGCTGATGACGTCGTAGATCCGCGGGTAGGAGCGGCCAACGAAGTCGAGGAACTCGGTCTCGAACCGACGGATCTCGGCGACCGGGATGTCGTCGAGCTGGCCCGTGGTGCCGGCCCAGATCGACACAACCTGGCGCTCGACCGGGAACGGCCGGTTCTGCGGCTGCTTGAGCAGCTCGACGAGCCGGGAGCCACGGGCGAGCTGGTCGCGGGAGGCCTTGTCCAGGTCGGAACCGAACGACGCGAACGACTCCAGCTCGCGGTACTGGGCGAGGTCGAGCCGCAGTCGGCCGGCGACCGACTTCATCGCCCTGACCTGCGCGCTGCCGCCCACCCGGGAGACCGAGGTACCGACGTTGATGGCCGGCCGGACACCCTGGTTGAACAGGTCCGACTCCAGGAAGATCTGGCCGTCGGTGATGGAGATGACGTTCGTCGGGATGTAGGCCGAGATGTCGTTGGCCTTGGTCTCGATGATCGGCAGACCGGTCAGCGAGCCGCCGCCGAGCTCGTCGGACAGCTTGGCGCACCGCTCCAGCAGCCGCGAGTGCAGGTAGAACACGTCGCCCGGGTAGGCCTCGCGGCCCGGCGGGCGGCGCAGCAGCAGGGAGATCGCGCGGTAGGCCTCGGCCTGCTTGCTCAGGTCGTCGAAGACGACGAGAGCGTGCTGGCCCTTGTACATCCAGTGCTGGCCGATCGCCGACCCGGTGTAGGGGGCGATGTACTTGAAGCCGGCCGGCTCGTCCGCGGGGGCCGCGACGACCGTGGTGTACGCCAGCGCGCCGGTCTCCTCCAGCGTGTTGACGACCTCACGGATGGTCGACTTCTTCTGGCCGATGGCGACGTAGATGCACTTGACCTGCCGCTTCGGGTCGCCGCTCTCCCAGTTGTCCTTCTGGTTGATGATGGCGTCGATAGCGACCGTGGTCTTGCCGGTCTGCCGGTCACCAATGATCAGCTGGCGCTGGCCGCGGCCGATCGCCGTCATGGCGTCGATGGCCTTGATGCCGGTCTGCAGCGGCTCCTTCACCGGCTGGCGCTGCACGACGGTGGGCGCCTGCAGCTCCAGGGCCCGCTCGCCCTCGGACTCGATCGGGCCGAGGCCGTCGATCGGCCGGCCCAGCGGGTCGACAACCCGGCCGAGGTAGCCGTCGCCGACCGGGACCGACAGGATCCGGCCGGTGCGGCGGACCTCCTGGCCCTCCTCGATGTGCGTCGCGTCACCGAGGATGACGCAGCCGATCTCGCCGACCTCGAGGTTGAGGGCGAGGCCGAGCACGCCGCCGTGGAACTCCAGCAGCTCGTTGGTCATCGTCGACGGAAGGCCCTCGACCCGGGCGATCCCGTCACCGGTCAGGATGACGCGGCCGACCTCCTCGCGGTCGGCGGAGATGGCCTGGAAGGAGTCGACATATTCCCGGAGGGCGTCGCGAATCTCCTCCGGCCTGATGGTCAGCTCTGTCATCGCTTCGTAGGTCCTTCAATCGTCGTGGTGGCCACGGCGCTACCGCTCCAGGCCCTGCCGGGCGGCGGCGAGCCGGCGCAGCACCGACCCGTCTACCACCTCGTCGCCCACCCGCACGACGACCCCGCCGAGCACGCTCGGGTCCAGGTCGGTCTGCAGCTGGATCTCCCGCCCGAAGTAACGGGAGAGCGCCGCGCGCAGCCGGGTGACCTGGTCGGCGTCCAGCGGCACGGCGGTCCGCACCACCGCGACCACCCGGTCGCGCCGGGCGGCGGCGATCCGGCTGAACTGCTCCAGCCGCCGCGCCAGGTCGCCGAACTCCCGGTCGGCCACGGCCTGCTTGGTCAGCCGCACGGTCACCGGGTGCGCCCGGCCGGCGAGCAGCCGGTCGACGAGCGCCTCCTTGGCCTCGGCCGGGGCGGCCGGGTTGGTCAGGGCCAGCGACAGCTGCGGGTTGCGGTCGAGGATCCGGCCGAACCGGAACAGCTCGTCCTCGACCTCGTCGAGCGCGTTCGCGGCCTCCGCGTCGACCAGCAGCGCCTCGACGGCCAGTTCGATCAGGCCGAGACGCAGGTCGACCGCCCGCGACCAACGGCCGCTGACCGCGGACCTGACCACGGCCAGCGACAGCGGGGCGATCCGGGAGCCGAGCAGGCGGTCCACGAGCTTCGTCCGTGCCTCGACCGGCGCGCTCGGGTCGGCGAACGCGCGGCGCAGGGTCAGGTCGGCGCCGAGCAGGTCGGCGACCGCCCGCAGGTCGGTCGCGAGCCGCGCGGTGTCCGGCCGCGCCGCCGCGCCGCCGGGCGGGACGGAGGTCAGCTCGTCAAGCGTCCGGCGCGCGGCGGCGAGCGCCGCCCGGCTGGAACCCTCCACCGTCAGCTCCCCGGGCTCACGGGAGCGGCGGTGGCCGCCTCACCCGAGCCGCTCTCGAGGCCGGCGATGAAGTCGTCGATCAGCCGGCGGTGCGCCTCCGTCTGGGTCAGCTCGTGACCGACGATCCGGGTGGCCAGCTCCAGTGCCATCCCACCGAGCTCCTGGCGCAGCGAGGAGACGATCTGCGCCCGCTCGGCGGCCAGTTGCGCCTCGCCACGTGCCCGGATCTCGGCGACCTCACGCTCGGCCTGTGCCCGCAGATCCGCCACGATCTGGCGGCCCTGGACAGCCGCCTCGTCCCGGATGCGGGCGGCCTCGGCGCGGGCCTCGGCGAGCTGGGCCCGGTACTGCTCCAGGACTGCCTGCGCCTCCCGCTGGGCGGCCTCGGCCCTGGCCAGCCCGCCCTCGATGCGCTCGGTGCGCTCCGCGTAGAACTTCTGGACCTGCGGCTTGATCTTCCAGAAGAAGAAGGCGACCAGCAGGCCGAAGGCAATCGTGCCGATGATCAGCTCGCCGATCGGCGGGACCAGGACGTTCTCGTCCGAGTGCGAGCTCTCCTCGGCGGCGAGCAGAAGTGTCGTCGTGACGCTCACGGTCGCTCCCGGCTTACGGGAAGACGAACGGAACGACGAAACCGATCAGGGCGAGCGCCTCGACCAGGGCGAAACCGATGAGCATGTACCGGAACGCGACCTGCTCGGCCTCCGGCTGGCGGGCGATGGCCTGGACACCGAGACCGAAGATGATGCCAACGCCGATGCCCGGGCCGATGGCGGCCAGACCATAGGCGACCGCGCCGAGGCTGCCGGTGACGGCGTCGTCAGCGGCAAGGATCAGAGACGGGTCCATGAGGGATGTTCCTTAATCTGTCGGGCACCGGGACTCACCGGTGCGGGTCGGGGTGTCCGAAATCTCAGGAGTGCGACGGCGACGCGACGGCCGGCGCGGCGTGTACCGGGGTCGCGGCGTGCTCCTCGGACTCCTCGTGGCCGTCACCATGGCCGGCCAGGGCGCCACCGATGTAGGCAGCCGTCAGCACGGTGATGATGTACGCCTGCAGGATGTCGATAACCAGCTCGAACCCGGTCAGAATGATCGCGACGAGGAACGAGACCGCGCCGATGACGTACGGCGGGCGCTCGATCAGGTACTCGGCCCCGAGCGAGAAGACCAGCAGCAGCATGTGGCCGGCGAACATGTTCGCGAACAGCCGCACGGCGAGGGTGAAGGGCCGGACGATCAGCGTCGACAGGATCTCGATCGGCGCGAGGAGGGCGCGGATCATGAGCGGGGCGGTCGGCGCCGGGTCGATCATCTCCTTGAAGTACGCCCCGGCTCCGTGCCGCCTGATGCCGGCGTAGTTGAAGAGCACCCAGGTGATCGCCGCCAGCAGCATCGGGATCGCGATGCGCGAGGTCGCCGGGAACTGGGCGGCCGGGACGATCGCCAGGATGTTGCAGACCAGCACGAAGCTGAACAGGACCATGAGGTACGGCGTGTACCGCGGCCCGTCCTTCTGGCCGATGATCTCGCGGGCGACCTGGCTGTCGATGAAGTCGTAAATCGACTCGGCGAAGTTCTGCAGGCCACGCGGGACGATCGACGCCCTGCGGTAGGCGAGCCAGAACAGGACCCCGACGAAGAGCGCCGAGAAGATCACCAGCGCGGTGGCCTTGTTCAGGTAGAAGTCGAACGGACCCAGGTCCACAGTGAACCAGTGCGGCGTCTGGAAGACCTCTTTGGTGGGACCCTCGAAGCCCTCGTCACCAGCGGCGAGGACGGGCACTCAACACACCTCCACTGATCCAGGAGTCAACGCACTGTCACCAGGCGGCACGGGCGAGCCCGTGCGGAGCGTGCCCACCCTATCGGTCCGACCGCCCCAGATGTACACATCGTGAGCACAGACGGGCGAAGCACCCGGCGCGTGACAGCGGCAGACCCAGGCCTCCTCCGGGGCCGCACTACCGGCGCCCGGTACCGCGAATACTATCCACACCTTCCCCATCGCGGCACGGACTGCTATCCGCCCAGCGGTGGGTTCATCTACACGTTGCCGGCGAGTTTCGATCTGTTGTGGGCTGCATGGTCTCGCCGCGCGGACGGCGGCCACCGCAGGCCGCGGCACCGTCACATCCCGGCGCAGGCAGACCCGGTCGCGCGGCGGCGTGAGCTACGTTCGGTGACCAATGACGCCACCCTTGCCGCAGAGTGACGTGGTGACGCCGACGTCACTTCCGCCTGGCGGACGTGCCCGCCACCTGCTCCCGGCCACGGCGGCTCAGCGGCGGGTCGCCTGGTAGATCACGAGGTAGACGGCGAGGGCGGCGCCGAGCACGAACCCCAGCGGCAGGAACACCCGCTCCAGCCCGGTGAGCCGGCCGATCCCCCAGCCGACCAGGCCCCAGAACGCGATCCCGGCGCCCAGGGTGCCGACGACGTTCCACGCCTCGCCGGGGTGGCGGGCCGGCTGGCGCCGGCCAGCGGGCGCGCCGTTCTTCTCCGGCCGGCTGTCCTGCCCGCCGCTCACCGCGACGTCCTGGTCGGCCGGGAGTGCAGGTGGGCGCGCTCGGCGGCGACGGCCGGGTCGAAGAACGGCACCCGGGTGTGCGTGGCGACCCACAGCTCGGCGCCGACCCAGCCGAGCACCCCGGCGAACACCGTCCAGGCCAGCGTCGGCAGGTCGACGGTGTCCGTCCCCTGCAGCGCCACCAGGAGCACGCCGAGCAGCATGATCTTCACGACGTAGGTGCCGAGCGCCGCGGGCAGCAGCAGGTACGGCGCGCGCCGGGCGACCCGGCCGACGGCGAGCTTGCTGATCGAGAAGAACGCGACCACGACACCGACACCGAGCAGCGCGGCCCCCGCGCCGGCGCCGCCACGCAGCGCCGCGCCCAGCGGGATCGCCACGGCGGCGACGACCGCCGTGACCGCGAGCCCCAGCCGGATGACCGGCCCGCTGGCCAGCGGGCTCGCCGGCCGGGTGCTCCGCCCCGCGTTCACCTGCTCCATCCCTTCACAGTAGTCACCGCATGGGCGGACAACCGCCGGTCGCGGCTAAGGCTGGGCCTGTCTGGCCGCGCGCTGCCCGAGCAGCAGCAGGACGACGAGGCCGAGCAGGCCGACACCGAGGATCGCGGCGAGGATCGGCAGCGGGGCCGACGAGAAGGAGGCGGCCACCCCGCCGAAGCCGACGAGCGCGGCCCAGAAGTACATGAACAGCACCGCCCGGACCTGCGACTTGCCGATCTCCAGCATCCGGTGGTGCAGGTGCATCTTGTCCGGCGCGAACGGCGAGCGGCCGGCCCGCGTCCGGCGGATCACGGCGAGGCCGAGGTCGAGGAAGGGGACCGCGAGCACGGCCAGCGGGATGGCCAGCGGGATCAGCGACGGCAGCGACCGGGACGGGCCGGCGTAGCCGCCGTAGGCCACCTGCCCGGTCACCGAGATCATCGACGCCGCGGACAGCAGCCCGATCAGCATCGACCCGGAGTCGCCCATGAACAGCCGGGCCGGGTTGAAGTTGTGCGGCAGGAAGCCGACGCAGACGCCGGCGGTGACCGCGGCCAGCAGCGCGGCGGGCGAGGCCCGGTAGAAGCCGTTGAGCACGGCAAGGGAGTAGGCGAAGTAGAAGGTCGCCCCGGCGGCGATGGCCGCGACCCCGGCCGCGAGCCCGTCCAGGCCGTCGATGAAGTTCATCGCGTTGACCAGGATCACGACGGCGAGGATGGAGATCGGCACGGCCGTCTCCGGGCCGAGGCTCAGCGTGGTCTCGCTGTTCCGGTCGATCGCGAACGACCACTGCACGCCGAGCAGCACCATGACCGCGGCGGCCACCATCTGCCCGGCCAGCTTGGTCAGCGAGTCCAGCTCCCACCGGTCGTCGATGACGCCGAGCAGGCAGATCAGCGTGGCCGCGACCAGCACGGCCCGCGGCTCGGACCAGTCCCGCGAGACCGAGGACAGGAACGGCAGCCGGTCGGCGACCGCGAGCCCGGCGTACAGGCCGGCGAGCATCGCGACGCCGCCGAGCCGGGCCGTCGGGGTGGCGTGCACGTCCCTGGCCCGCACCCCGGCGACCGCGCCGATCCGCAGCGCAAGCGCCCGGGCCAGCGGCGTGGTGAGGAACGTCACCGCTGCCGAGACGACGAAGACGAGCAGGTACTCGCGCACGCTCCGGTCCTACGATGCCGTGGCCGGCTCGGCGACCAGCGGGAGCACCGAGCGCAGCGTCGCCAGGTCGATCGCGCCCTCCCGGACGACCCGCGGCACGTCCCCGGTGCAGTCGACGATCGTCGAGGCCACCCCGGTCGGCACCCGTCCGGCGTCGAGGTAGACCTCGACCGAGTCGCCCAGCTGGTCGACCGCCTCGTCCCCGGTCAGCGCCGCCGGCCGGCCGCTGATGTTCGCGCTGGACACGGCCATCGGCCCGGTCCGGCCGAGTAGGTCGATCGCGACCGGGTGCAGCGGCATCCGCACCGCGACCGTGCCGCGGCTGTCACCGAGGTCCCAGCGCAGCGACGGCGCGTGCTCGACGATGACGGTCAGGCCACCTGGCCAGAACGCCCTGGTCAGCTCGCGGATCGGCATCGTCATCCGGCTGATCAGCCCTTCCAGGGTGCGCCACGAGCCGATCAGCACCGGCACCGGCATGTCGCGCCCGCGGCCCTTGGCGGCCAGCAGCGCCCGGACCGCGGACGCGTCGAAGGCGTCCGCGCCGATCCCGTACACCGTGTCGGTGGGCAGCACGACCAGGTCGCCCCGGCCCACGGCCGCCGCCGCCGCCTCGATACCGGCCCGGCGCTGCGCCGCGTCGGTGCAGTCGAACCGCCGCATGTCCCCTTCGCTCCCGTCGGGCTAGCTGTCGTCCGCCGTCGGGCCAAACCTACGCCCGGCGGGCGGTGACGCAGCGGTCGCGTCCGGCAAGATCACGCTGGGTGGCCACGTCGAGCCACTCCCCCGTCGCGGCGAGCCGCTCCCGCAGCGGCCGGCCGTGGCTGTCTGCGTGCTCGATCGCGACCAGCCCGCCCGGTCCCAGCAGGAACGCGGCCAGGTCGGCCACCGCCAGCGGGGCGGCGAGCCCGTCACCGCCGCCGCCCCACAGCGCCCACGGCGGGTCGAAGTCGGCCACCTCCGGCGCGAGCGCCGTCCGGTCGGCGTCCGGCAGGTACGGCGGGTTGGCCACGACCGCGTCCACCCGCCCGGCCAGCGCCGCGAGCGCCTCGCGGGCCGGCGTCGCCGCCCAGCCCGGCGGATGGCGGCCGACCGGCCCGACCGTCCCGGCCGGCGGGCCACCGAGCACGTCGGCGGCGTGCGCCTCGACGGGCAGGCCGCTGGCCGCGATGTTGCGGCGCAGGTACCGCAGCGCGACCGGGTCCGCCTCGACGGCGTGCACCACCGCGCCGGGCACCTCGTCGGCCAGTGCCAGCGCGATCGCGCCCGACCCGGCGCACAGGTCGACACAAACCGGCCGCGCCGGGCCGGTTGTCCCCAGTTCGTCGATCACCCAGCCGACCACGGTCTCGGTCTCCGGCCGGGGCACGAACACCCCAGGGCCGACGGCGAGGACCAGGTGGCGGAACGGGGCCTCACCGGTGAGGTGCTGCAACGGGCGGCGCTGGGCCCGCGCCTCGACGAGCTCGCGCAGCCGCTCGGCCGCGTCCACGTCGATGTCGTTGACCAACGGCAGCCGTCCCCGGCTGACCCCGAGCACGTGAGCGGCCAACAGCTCGGCGTCCACCCGCGGGCTCGCCACCCCGGCCGCCGCCAGCCGCCTGGCGGCCGCCGCGAGCTCGCCGGCCAGCGCCACCGGCGGGGCGGCCGCCGTCACGGCTGCGGGCTCGCCGCGAGCCGGGCGGCCAGATCGGCGGCGGCGAGCGCGTCGAGCACGTCGTCCAGCTCGCCGTCGAGCACCTGTTCGAGGTTGTGCGCCTTGTAGCCGACCCGGTGGTCGGAGATCCGGTTCTCCGGGAAGTTGTAGGTACGCACCTTGTCCGACCGGTCCAGCGTGCGGACCTGGCTCGCCCGGGCGGCCGACGCATCGGACTCCGCCTTCTCCCTGGCCATGGCCAGCAGCCGGGCGCGCAGGATGCGCAGCGCCGACTCCTTGTTCTGCAGCTGGCTCTTCTCGTTCTGGCAGGAGACGACGACGCCGGTCGGCAGGTGGGTGATCCGCACGGCCGAGTCGGTGGTGTTGACGCTCTGCCCGCCGGGGCCGGACGAGCGGAACACGTCGATCCGCAGGTCGTTCGGGTCGATCTCGACGTCGACCTCCTCGGCCTCCGGCATGACCAGCACGCCGGCGGCCGAGGTGTGGATCCGCCCGGCCGACTCGGTGACCGGCACCCGCTGCACCCGGTGGACGCCACCCTCGAACCGCAGCCGGCCGTACACGCCCTGCTGGCCGGGCGGGACCGCGGTCCGGCTCTTCACCGCGACGCTGACGTCGCGGTAGCCGCCGAGGTCGCTGGGGTTGGCGTCGAGGATCTCCGTCCTCCAGCCGCGCCGCTCGGCATAGCGCAGGTACATCCGCAGCAGGTCGCCGGCGAACAGCGCCGACTCCTCGCCGCCTGCGCCGGCCTTGACCTCCAGGATCGCGTCCCGGCTGTCGTCGGGGTCGACCGGGACGAGCAGCACCCGCAGCCGCTGGCGCAGCTGGTTCAGCCGCTCCTCCAGGTCGGCTGCCTCGGCCTTGAACGCCGGGTCCTCGGCCGCCAGCTCCCTGGCCGTCTCCAGGTCGCCGGTGACCTGGTCGATCTCACGGGCGACCTCCGCGACCGGGGACAGCTCGGCGTACCGGCGGGCGAGCCGGCGCGCCTCGGCCTGGTCGTTGTGGACGGCCGGGTCGGCGAGCCGCCGCTCGATGTCGGCGTGCTCGGCGAGCATGCGCTCGAGTGCGGAGGCCATCGGTTCGGTACCTCGTTCGGTGGTGGTGGCGGGAGGGGCGGATACACACGCGGACGGCGCCCGCCCGGATCACCGGACGGACGCCGTCGGCCGCCGCCGGACGCCACGTCCCGCACCACCGGGCGCGGACGCCGTCCTCGCGGCTACTTGGCGCCAGAGACCTTCTCGCCAGGACGGCGACGGCCGAAGCGGCGCTCGAACTTCTCCACCCGGCCACCGACGTCAAGGATCTTCTGCTTGCCGGTGTAGAACGGGTGGCACTGCGAGCACACCTCGGCGTGGATGACGCCGTTGGCCTTCGTGCTGCGGGTGGTGAACGTGTTCCCGCAGGTACACGTGACCGTGGTCACCACGTACGGCGGGTGGATGTCAGGCTTCATCGTCCCTCTTCTCGACTGGCCGCCGGGTCGCCACCGCGGATGGTCGCGATGGCGTGAACCGGAGCCCTCTCACCGGCACTCAAGTCTGCCAGACCGGCCGTGACTGCCCCGCTGGCCGCGCCCGGCTCGCCCGGTCGCCGGCTCACCTGCGCAACGCCGCGGCGCGCGCCGATAGTCCCGGCCGTGGCCGCGGGCGCCGGCCGGCCACGGCGACGCCGTCGCCGTCACTCCGACGACGGTGTGGTCTTCGCGATCTGCATGAGGAACTCGTAGTTGGTCCTCGTCTGCTTGAGCTGGCCCAGCAGCAGCTCGATCGCCTGCTGGGGCTCGCGCATGTGCAGCACCCGGCGCAGCTTGTGCACGATCGCCAGCTCGTCCGGGGCGAGCAGGATCTCCTCCTTGCGGGTACCGGACGCGTCGATGTCCACCGCCGGGAAGATCCGCTTGTCGGCGATCTTGCGGTCGAGCTTGAGCTCGGCGTTACCGGTGCCCTTGAACTCCTCGAAGATGACCGTGTCCATGGTCGACCCGGTCTCGATGAGCGCGGTGGCGATGATCGTCAGCGAGCCGCCGTTCTCGATGTTGCGGGCCGCGCCGAGGAACCGCTTCGGCGGGTAGAGCGCCGTCGAGTCGACACCACCGGACAGGATCCGGCCCGACGCCGGGGCGGCCAGGTTGTACGCCCGGCCGAGCCGGGTGATCGAGTCGAGCAGCACGACCACGTCCTGGCCGAGCTCGACCAGCCGCTTGGCCCGCTCGATCGACAGCTCGGCGACGTTGGTGTGGTCGGACGGCGGGCGGTCGAAGGTCGAGGCGATGACCTCACCCTTGACCGACCGCTGCATGTCGGTGACCTCTTCCGGCCGCTCGTCGACGAGCACGACCATCAGGTGGCACTCGGGGTTGTTGGTGGTGATCGCGTTGGCGATCGACTGCAGCACCATGGTCTTGCCGGCCTTGGGCGGGCTCACGATGAGCGCCCGCTGCCCCTTGCCGATCGGCATGACCAGGTCGATGACCCGGGTGGTGAGCAGGTGCGGCTCGGTCTCCATCCGCAGCCGCTCCTGCGGGTAGAGCGGGGTCAGCTTGTGGAACTCGGGGCGGCCGCGGGCCTCCTCCGGGTCCATCCCGTTGATGGTGTCCAGGCGGACCAGGGCGTTGTACTTGTCCCGCCGCTGCTCGCCCTCCTGCGGCGCGCGCACCACGCCGGTGATGGCGTCACCGCGGCGCAGTCCGTACCGGCGGACCTGGGCGAGGCTGACGTAGACGTCGGCCGGGCCGGTCAGGTAGCCACTGGTCCGGACGAACGCGTAGTTGTCCAGGACGTCGAGGATGCCGGCGACCGGGATGAGGACGTCGTCCTCGCGCAGCACCGGCTCGGTGTCGGCCGCGCCGCCCTGCCCGCCGCGGCCGCGGTTGCGCCCGCGCTCGCGGAACCGGCCCCGGCGGCGGCCGGTGAGCTCCTCGTCCTCCTGGCTGTCGGTGCGCCGGTCGCTGGGCTGGCCCTGCCGGTCGAGCTGCCGGCCGGACCGGCCCTGCCGGTCGCCGCGCTCGTGCCGCTCGCCCTGCTGGCGCTCGCCACGCTCGCCGCGGTCCGCCCGCTCGCCGCGGTCGGTGCGGTCGCCGCGGTCGGTGCGGTCGGCGCGCTCGCGGCGGTCCTCCCTGGCCCGCGGGGCCGTCTCCTCACGGGCGGGGGCGGGCGC
>JADGHD010000810.1 GCA_019689615.1 Frankia sp.
CGTCCCAGCCCCGCGACGGCCACCCGACGGCCCGCCCAACCGGCCAGCCATCGGCCTCGCCGGCCCCCGCCGACTCGGCGAGCCCGTCGCAGCCCCGCGACGGCCACCCGACGGCCCGCCCAACCGGCCACCCGTCGGCCTCGCCGGCTCCCACGGGCTCGGCGAGCCCCGCACCGACAGGGCACGGCCCGTCATCGCCCCAGCCGACCGGCCATCCGTCGCCCTCGCCGAGCCCGGCGGACATCGCCTCCGTCTCGGTCACGCCGACCCCGTCGCCGACGGGGGACACGACGCCGTCACCTTCGCCGACGACGAGCCAGTCGTCTGCCACGCCGAGCCCTTCGGCCACGACCAGCCCGGCGCCGACGCCCGGCGTCCCCTCGCCGTCGGCGGACGGGTCGCCATCGTCGCCGACAACCGCCTCGCCGACCCCGGACGCGCCGGACCCGGACGGCCCGGAGGAACTCGTCGACCTGCGCGTGCTGCTGCCCGGCGACATCCCGATCGTCACGCTGACCCCGCTCGACCCCGGCCAGCCCACTGCCGTCCCGCCGGACGCGTCGGACGCCACCGCCCCATCGGCGACGCCGAGCCCGTCGGCGACCCCGAGCCCGAGGCCGACGATCGAGGTCACCTCGCCGGTGCCGGCGGAGACCTCGTCGACGACCTCGCCGACGACCAGCGCGCCGTCGGTCTCGCCGACCCCTGATGCGCCCACCGGGCGGCCCGGGCTGCCGCCCGACGTCCCGATCATCGCGCTGACCCCGCTTGACGGCGCATCGTCCCCGGGCACTGGCCAGCCATCGACGGCCGCCCCGGACGAGGTGCGGGCCGCGACGCCCCAGTCCGTCCCGGCGGCGAGCCCGGCGCCGGGCTGGCCGGACCTGACCCCGCCGACGTCGCAGCCGGCGCCGAACCCGCCGAGCGGGCGGTGGACCGGCACCGACGTGGACGGCACCGTCGTTGTCGCCCCGGGGGACACCCTCTGGGAGATCGCCGCCCGGTACCTCGGACCGAACGCTACCGACGAGCAGATCGCCGCCGAGTGGCCACGATGGTGGGCCGCGAACCGGGATGTGATCGGTCCGGACCCGAACCTGATCCTTCCTGGCCAGCGGCTGCTGCCGCCTCCGGGGGCCTGACCCAGCCCGCGAAAGGCCAGAGATGACTGCACCAGCCTCCGCCGCCAGCCGTCCGAGCGAGCTGGCCGTGCTGCCGCGGCTTCCGGCGGTGGTGACCGACCCGCCCTACGACGACGAGCTGCCCGCGGCCGGCGCCCCGGGGCCCCTCCCCACGCCCCGGGCCGGCGCCGCCCTGCCCGGGCCAGCGACCACCTCGGCTGCCACGGCCGGGAAGGCGGCCGCGCGGGTGCCAGGGCCACCTGCCGGCCTCGCGGCCAAACGCGGCGACGACGGCCGGCGGCCGATGCGGGTCCCCAGCCATCCGCAGGACAGCCGGTTCCACGACAGCCCGCGCGCCGCGGCGGCGCTGGTCGTGCGGGCGCTGGTCGAGGTGCTGTCCGGGCTGCGCCCGGTGGGGCACCTGGCCGGCTGGACCACCTACCCGCTGCAGTCCGCGCTGGAGCGGTACGGCGGATGGTTCCAGGGCGGCACGGCCGTGCGCAGCATGCGGGTCAGCGAACCGCGCCCCGGGGCAGCCGAGGTCAGCGCGGTCGTCAGCCGCGGCGACCGGGCGGCCGCGATCGCGCTCCGGATGGAGGCCACCGACGGGCGCTGGCGGGTCACCGCGCTGCACCTCGGCTGACCCGCGGGCGCCGGCCGGGCTGGGCGCTCAGGCGCTGCGGCGGGCCGGGTCGCCGTGGCAGCGCTTGTACTTGCGGCCCGAGCCGCACGGGCACAGGGCGTTGCGGGCCGGGGTCTTGGACCCTGCCGGCGCGCCGCCCGCGCGGGCCGGCGCCCCGGGGACGCCGCCATCGCTGTAGCTGGTCACCGGGCCCTGGCTGCCGTCGACGGACGGCGCGGAGTATCGCAGCGCGCCGGTCGGCCGCCGTGGCTCCAGGCCCTTGACGAACACCGGGGGCGGCGTCGGAGCTGGCGGCAGGACCGGGGCCGGCGGCTGGCCGTTGCGGGCCGGGGCCGCGGCCGGGCGGCTGGGCGGCGCTGGCTGCCGGGCGGCGGGGCGGGCGGCCGG
>JADGHD010000811.1 GCA_019689615.1 Frankia sp.
GTGCCGCGGCACCGGCCGGGCACGCCTGACGCCGCCGACGCTCGGGCCGCGTCCTGGTCACCGGGCGCGGCCCGAGGCTCGCCACGAGCACCGCCCGGGCCGGCGCCGGGCACCGGGACGAGCTTCGCCACGTGGTCTGCGGCGCCCAGCTCCGGCGGCGGGGACAAATATCGAACCCCCGACGAAATTTGGTTACGGTCGTGGCACCATCTCCGGCCGTCCTTCGGCCGGGCCGTCCCGTCGCTCGTGGGAGCCGTGCTCGATGACTACAACCTCCACCAGGATCGTCAAAGATCGCCTGTTCATCGGCGGCGAGTGGGTGGCGCCCGCCAGCGCGGCCACCATCGACGTGATCTCGCCGCACAGCGAGGAGGTCATCGCGACCGTCCCCGAGGCCCAGGCCGCCGACATCGACCGCGCGGTCGCCGCCGCCCGGGCCGCGTTCGAGGAGGGCCCGTGGCCGCGCACCACGCCGGCCGAGCGGGCCGCGATGCTGCGCGCGATCAGCCAGGCGATCCAGGCCAGGGCCCAGGAGTTCTCCGACACCGCCACCGCCGAGATGGGCGCGCCCTCGACGTTCGCGCTGTTCGGCAACACCCTGGCGGCCACGACCGTCCTGGACGGCTACGCCACCGTCGTCGAGAGCTTCCCGTTCCAGCAGGACCGCCCGGGCGTTCTCGGCGAGGTCACCGTCGTCAAGGCCCCGGTCGGCGTCTGCGCCGGGATCGTGCCGTGGAACGCCCCGCTCTTCCTGATCGCGATGAAGATCGGCGCGTGCCTTGGCTCCGGCTCGACGATCGTCATCAAGTCGGCGCCGGAGACCCCGCTGACCGGCTACCTGCTGGCCGAGGTGCTGGAGTCGGTCGGCCTGCCGCCAGGCGTCGTCAACATCATCACCGCCGACCGGGAGAACAGCGAGCTGCTCGTCCGCCACCCGGGGATCGACAAGGTCTCGTTCACCGGCAGCACGGCCGCCGGTAGGAAGATCGGTGCCATCTGCGGCGAGCAGATCAAGCGCTGCACCCTGGAGCTCGGCGGCAAGTCCGCGTCGATCATCCTCGACGACGCCGACCTGAACGCCGCGCTGCCGGCCATCCTGCCGGCCACGTTCCTCAACACCGGCCAGGTCTGCGCCGCGCAGACCCGCATCCTCGCCCCGCGCTCCCGGTACTCCGAGATCGTCGACGGCCTGGCCGACCTGGTCGGCAACACCAGGGTCGGCGACCCGACCGACCCGCAGACCCTGGTCGGCCCGCTGGTCGCCGAGCGGCAGCGCACCCGGGTCGAGGGCTACATCCACGCCGGCGTCGAGGAGGGCGCGCGCCTCGTCCGCGGCGGCGGCCGGCCCGCGGCCCTGGAGCGTGGCTGGTACGTCGAGCCGACCCTGTTCGCCGACGTCGACAACCGGATGAGGATCGCCCGGGAGGAGATCTTCGGCCCGGTCATGGCCGTGATCCCGTACGAGACCGAGGACGAGGCGGTCCGCATCGCCAACGACTCGACCTACGGCCTGTCCGGCTCGGTCTGGACCGCCGACCCGGACCGCGGCGTCGAGGTCGGCAAGCGTATCCGGACCGGCGTCGTCGCCATCAACTCGGGCACCGTGCTCGACCCGCACAACCCGTTCGGCGGCTTCAAGCACTCCGGCATCGGCCGCGAGCTCGGCCCCGAGGGCCTTGAGGCGTACCTGGAGACGCAGACCCTGGTCAAGCCCCGCGGCTGACCCATCCCGCCGCGCCACGCGCCAGCGGCGGCAAGGCAACGCGGCGAGGGCGGGAATCCCGGCCACCGGGCCCGCCCTCGCCAACCTGCCCCCGCGGCCCACGGATGCCGCGAACAGGCGCCGCTCGGACAGCAGGCCCACCGCCCGGTGGCGGATCGCCCGCAGGGTCGCCCCCGACCGGGTGGTCTCCACCGTCGACCCGGACGCCCGCCACGTCCACCGGTCCCGCGCAGTGAAGGTGAAGATCGACCGCTGCCAGGCGCACGTCATCGTCGAGGCGCCTCGCAGCAGGATCAGCGCGGCTTGGAGCCGCCCGCCAGGTCTACCGCTCCCGGGTCACCGTACCCCGCGCGCTGTTCGCATGACGGCGTCGGAAGATTCCCGCGAATGCGTCCGTGCCGTGCCGCTCGTCGAGCCACGTTCTCAG
>JADGHD010000056.1 GCA_019689615.1 Frankia sp.
AAATGAGGCTAGGGGGGGGTGCCGCATGGCGGTAGCCCAAACTTGGCAAAACCGAATCGTCGGCAGCGGTGAGGAGGCGCCGGATCAACTGCTGGCCAATCCGGCGAACTGGCGCGTGCATCCGAGGCACCAGCAAGAAGCCCTCGCCGGCGTGCTGGATGAAGTCGGTTGGGTTCAGCAGGTCATCGTGAACCAGCGCACCGGCCATCTGATCGATGGTCACCTTCGCGTCGCGCTCGCTATGCGCCGTGGTGAGCCGACGGTGCCGGTGCTCTATGTGGATCTAGACCCGGAGGAAGAGGCGCTGGTCCTGGCGACGCTCGACCCGTTGGCGGCGCTGGCCGCGGCTGACGCGGAGAAGCTGGACGCCCTACTCCGGGACGTGTCCACCAACGAGGCGGCAGTTCAGGAGATGCTGGAGATGCTGGCCGCCCAGAACGGCCTGGTGCCGCCGGACGACTTCAACGCTGAGGATGAATGGGTCGGGATGCCGGCGTATGAGCAGGAAGACAAACGGCCGGCCGCCAAGATCACGGTGTATTTCCAAACACGAGAAGCCATCGCCGAGTTCGGACGGTTGATCGGGCAGGGCATCACGGAAAAGACGAAATGGGTTTGGTATCCGCCCCGCCCTCCTGAGGAACCGGTGCGGTGGGTAGAATGAGCACGCAGCCACGTTATCCCATTTACATCGTGAGTAAAGGCCGATGGGAGCGGAAGCTACGGCCAACCACGGTCTATCTCGACCGCATGGGCGTTGACTACCGCGTCGTCGTCGAGGAGCAGGAAGCGGAGCTCTACGCGAAGGCGGTTGGTGAACACCGCATTCTGGTTCTCGATCCGCAGTACCAACGGGACTATGACGCGTGCATGGAATTGGCTCCGGGGCAGTCGCCCGGCTCCGGCCCAGCCCGTAATTTTGCCTGGGATCATGCGCTGTCCCAGGGGTATGAACGGTATTGGTGCCTCGATGACAACATTCGGGGCTTCTATCGCTTTCACAAAAACCGGAAGGTTATGGTGCTGACCGGGGCGATCTTCCGGGCGATGGAAGACTTCGTTGACCGCTACGAGAATGTGGCGATGGCCGGGCCACATTACGAGCATTTCGTCCTGCGTCACGACAAGCGCCCACCGTTCATCCTGAACACTCGTATCTATTCATGCAACCTGATCCGCACGGACCTGCCGTTCCGCTGGCGCGGCCGCTACAACGAGGACACCATCCTGAGCCTGGACCTCCTGAAGGCCGGCTGGTGCACGATCCTGTTCAATGCCTTTGTCCAGGACAAGGTAGCGACGCAGCGGTTCCCCGGCGGCAACACCGACGAGCTGTACAGGGATGGCACGTTAGAGAAGTCACGAATGCTTGTCCGAGAACATCCCGACGTGGCCCGCCTGACCTGGAAGTGGAACCGCTGGCACCACTACGTCGACTACCGGCCGTTCCGGAAGAACAAGTTACGGCGTCGCTCTGATGTGGAGATCCCGGAGGGCATCAACGAGTACGGGATGAAACTCGTCAGGTGGGGGAAGTGAGATGGCCGGACGGAAGCCGCTCCCAACGCACCTGAAGGTACTGCGGGGGAACCCTGGCAAGCGACCGCTCAATGATCGTGAGCCGCAACCCCGGCGCGTGACGCCACGCATGCCGGATCATCTGTCGCCGGAGGCGAAGAAGGAGTGGCGGCGCATGTCCCGGCGGCTCGCGAAGCTCGGGTTGTTGACCGAGATCGACGGCGCGGCGCTCGCAGCCTACTGCACGGCCTACGGTCGTTGGGTTGAGGCCGAACGCAACGTGCAAAAATACGGCACGGTCATCCTCTCGCCGGACAAAGGTTGGCCGGTGCAATCGCCCTACTTGTCGATTGCGAATAAGGCGATGGAGCAGATGCACAAGTTTCTGACCGAGTTCGGCATGACGCCGAGCAGCCGGTCACGGATCCAGGTGGAGCCGCCGCAGGAGGCGGCAGATCCGTTCGAGGAGTTGTTCGGTGGTAACCAGCGCACCGGCTGAGTGCCGGGTGACAACCTATGCCCAGCAGGTGCTCGATGGGGCGATCCCGGCTGGGCGGCTCGTGCGGCTCGCCTGCGAACGGCATCTGCGCGACCTCGAAACCGGGCACCAGCGCGGGCTGTGGTTCGATAACGAGGCGGCCACGCGTGCCATCGCCTTCTTCGGCTTCCTCCGCCACTCGAAGGGCGAATGGGCGGGCCGAGCCTTTGAGTTGAGCCCGTGGCAGGAGTTCGTCGTCGGCTCGGTGTTCGGCTGGAAGCGCGAGGATGGTACACGGCGGTTCCGCACAGCCTACAATGAGGTGCCGCGCAAGAACGGCAAGTCAACACTGAGCGCGGGCGTCGGCTTGTACCTCGCCTTTTTCGACAATGAGCCGGGCGCCGAGGTCTACGCGGCGGCCACCAAGCGGGACCAGGCGAGGATCGTATGGGACGAGGCCAGGCGGATGGTCGAGGCGACGCCGCAGCTCCGTAGCCGGATATCCGTGCTGACAGCGAACCTGCACAGCCTCGCGACACACTCGAAATTTGAGCCGCTGGGCGCCGATGCCGATACGCTGGATGGCCTGAACATTCACGGCGCCATCGTTGATGAGCTGCACGCCCACCGGACGCGGGCGATTGTCGACGTCCTGGAGACGGCGACTGGTTCGCGCCGGCAGCCGCTGATCTGGTACATCACCACGGCCGGCTACGATCGTACGTCGGTCTGCTGGGAGCACCACGATTACTCGGTCAAGGTGCTCGAAGGCGCGATCGAGGATGACCGTTGGTTTGCCTACATCGCGACCATCGATCCTGGTGATGACTGGCGTGACCCGAGCGCGTGGGCGAAGGCCAACCCGAACCTCGGGGTATCAGTCAAGTTTGACGATCTCGAGACTAAGGCTGCGAGGGCTGAGCAGGTGCCCGGCCAACAAAACGCGTTTCGGCGCCTGCATCTGAATGAATGGACTGAGCAGGCCGACCGCTGGCTTGATATGGATGTCTGGGATGCCGGCGCGGTGCCGGTAGACCCGGAAGCACTCCGTGGCCGGCCGTGTTTCGCCGGTCTCGACCTGTCGAGCACCACGGACCTGACAGCATTCGTCGCGGTGTTTCCCGACGATGATGGTGGATACGACGTCCTCTGCCGGTTCTGGTGCCCGGCCGAGGGCATCCGCGAGCGCGCGCGTCGCGACCGGGTCCCGTACGACGTCTGGGCAGAGCAGGGCTACCTTACGCCAACCGAGGGGAACGTGGTGGATTACGACCACATCCGCGAGGAGATCCGCGAGTTTGCCGAGACCTACCAGGTCGTGGAGATCCCCTACGACCGCTGGAACGCCACCCAGCTCGTGACGCAGCTCATGAGCGACGGCGCGAGAATGGTCCCATTCGGACAGGGGTTCGCCAGTATGGCCGCGCCGACGGCCGAGCTCGAACGGCTCATACGGGGTGGCAAGCTACGGCACGGCGGGCACCCGATCCTCCGATGGATGGCAAGCAATGTCGCCGTCGAGCAGGATCCGGCCGGCAACCTGAAGCCATCCAAGCGCCGCTCTACCGAACGGATTGACGGGATCGTGGCACTCATTATGGCGATCGGCCGAGCCATGGTGCATCAGGTGCCAGGGGACGAGGAGTTACCGAGCGTATGGTGAATCGACGCAATCGCATCCGGTCACTCGTGACGCGTGAGCGCATCGACGCCGCGACGGAGCTGCTCGGGATGGCGTGCCTGGTGATCGCGGCCGCGCTGGTGACGCCGGCGCTGGGGTTCGCGGCCGCCGGCGTGGCACTCATTCTGTGGGCGAACGTGCGATGACGGTATTTCGACGGATGGTCAATCGACTCGCGAGTCCCGAAAACCCGCGTTATCCACTCACCGCGCCGGAACTGGTGGCGTGGCTGGGACAGGCGAGTGAGACCGATAGCGGGATCACCGTCTCTCCGGAACGCTCGGTGCAGGTGACGGCGGTTTACCGGGCGGTGTCGTTGATCGCCGGCGCCGCCGCCGGCCTGCCACTCAAGGTCTTCCGTTCGGACCGCTCCGAGGTGCGTGTCCCGCTGCTGGAGCGGCCGCATCCGGACCTGACCGACTTCGAGCTGTGGGAGTATGTCTACGTCTCGCTGCTCCTCTGGGGCAACGCGTACCTCGAGAAGCGACGCGACGGCCTCGGTCGGGTGGTTGAGCTCTGGCCGATCAACCCGGCGACGGTGACGGTGCGGCGAGGACCGATAACATCCGAGAACCCATCGGGCAAGGAATTCATCGTCGGTGGCAAGACGCTTACGCCATACGACATCCTGCATATCCCGGGACTCTCCTACGATGGGCTGGTCGGGCTCTCCCCGATACAGGTGGCGCGGCAGGCGCTCGGGCTGAGCATCGCCGCCGAATCGCTCGGCGCGCGGCTGTTCGCCTCCGGGTCGCTCCTCTCCGGGGTACTCCAGACGGACCAGAAATTACCCGAAGAGGCGGCGCGCCGGATCAAGGTTGCATGGCAGCAGAAGGTCTCGGGACTTCAGCGCGCGCACGAGATCGTGGTGCTCGATGCCGGACTGAAATTCCAACCCATCAGCATCCCGCCGGAGGACGCGCAATTTCTGGAGACCCGCAAATTCCAGGTGCAGGAGATCGCACGGTTGTTCGGGGTGCCGCCGCACCTGCTGATGGATTTGGATGGATCAACGAGCTGGGGGACCGGGATCGAGCAGCAGACCATTGGGTTCGTGATCTATACGTTGCGACCCTGGCTCACGCGTGTTGAACGGCGGGTGACGGTCAGCGATCTGATCCCGCAACGCGCTTACGCGGAGTATGTGGTCGAGGGGCTGCTGCGTGGCGATACGCAGCAGCGGTACCAAGCCTACGCGACGGCGCGGCAATGGGGCTGGATGACCATTAACGAGATCCGAGTGCGCGAGAACCTGGAACCGGTCGAGGGCGGCGACCAGTTGATATCCCCGCTGAACATGGCACCGATAGGAGGCACTGATGACGGCGACGCAGAGCCGACGCCGGCCGACGCGTGACGCGCTGGGGCGCGAGTGGCGGGCAGTTACCCTGAGCAGACTGGAGGTGCGGCGCGCCGATGAGGACGCACCGATTGCGTTTGAGGGCCACGCGGCCGTGTTCAACACGCCAACGCGCGTCCGTGACTGGTTCGGCGAGTATGAGGAGCAGGTCGCGGCCGGCGCGTTCCGCGAGACGATCCAGGTGGATGACATCCGGATGCTGTTCAATCATAACCCGGACAAGCCGCTCGCGCGCAATACGGCGGGGACGCTCTGGCTCGCTGAGGATGACGTCGGCCTGCTCGTGCGCGCCGAGATGTTGCCGACGTCGTACGCGCGGGACCTGGCGATGGCCCTGGAGAGTGGTGTCGTCAGTCAGATGTCGTTTGGGTTCACCGTGATCGAGGACCGATGGGACGTGCTCGATGACGGCACCGAGCGACGCACGCTGCTGAAGGTCCGGCTCTGGGAGGTCTCGCCCGTGACGTTCCCGGCATACCCGACGACGGACGCGGGGCTGCGGGCTATCGATGGAGCAATGGTCGACGCGCTCGCCGGCGCCGTCGCGGCGCGGGTGATCGAGCGGCTGGAGGCGGATGATGGCGCCGTTCGGGCGCGGCTGGAGGTGCTGATGAGACATCACGAGAATCGACGGCGGTACCACGGCCTGTCATGAGGTGAAATCACGCTCTCGACGACGGTCACGATGACGAGCAAACGGAGGGATAGTCCGATGAACGAGCGACAAATCATCGAGAAGCGGGCGAATATCTGGCATCAGATGCAGGAAATTATGGAACGCGCCGAGCGCGAAGACCGGATCTGGTCGGCGGAGGAGCGCGAGCAGTACGATCGGCTGGAGGCCGAGCTAAACGAGCTCACTGAGGCGCTGGAGGCGGTTCGGCGGCATGCGGAGACCGAGCGCCAGCTGGCGACGCCGGCCGGTGAGCCGATCGCCGTGCAGACGCAGCGGGAGCTGGCGCGGCAGCCCATTACGGCCACGCCGCAGTACCGTGACGCCTGGCTCGCCTGGGTGCGCGGTGGCATGGCGGACCTGACCAGTGAGCAGCGCGATATCCTCCGACGTGGCTACGTGGAGGCGTCGCGCGAGATGCGCGCGCTCGGCGTCGGCACCGATGCGGGCGGCGGCTATACGGTGCCGACCGGGTTCTGGAGCCGCCTCGCCGAGACGCTGGCGTACTATGCCAACATGCGTCAGGTCGCGAATGTGCTGGTGACATCGTCCGGGGAGACCTTGCACTGGCCGACCGTTGATGAGACCGCCGTCGAAGGGGCGATCCTGGCCGAGGGTTCCGCCATGGACGAGGGCGATCCGACGTTCGGTCAGCGCGCGATCGGCGCCCACATGTACACGTCGAAGATCGTGCGGGTGTCGGCCCAGCTGCTTCAGGACACCGGGATCGACCTGGAGGGATTCCTGGCGCGGGCGCTGGGCGAGCGCATCGCACGCATCCAGAACCGCCATTTCACCGTCGGCACTGGCTCTGGGCAGCCGCTCGGTATCGCCACCAATCCGACCATTGGCCGGCAGGCAGCGAGCGGCCAGGTCGATTCCGTGACCTGGGATGACCTCATTGATCTCGTGCACTCGGTCGATCCCGCCTATCGGGCCGGCGGTCGCGCGCGGTTCATGCTGCATGACCAGACGCTGGCGGCGGTTCGCAAATTGAAGGACGGCGATGGGCGGCCGATCTGGCAGCCGAGCGGACAGGCTGGCGTGCCCGACCTGCTACTCGGTTATCCCTATACCGTCAACAATTACATGCCGGTGATGGGGGCGAATGCGAACAGCATCCTCTTCGGGGACTTTTTCGCCGGTTACGTCATCCGGGACGTGCAGGGCGTGGCGTTGATGCGCCTGACCGAGCGGTACGCCGAATACCTCCAGGTTGGGTTCCTCGCGTTCGCCCGGGCGGACGGTGTCCCGGATGATCCCGCTGCGGTGAAGGCTTTCCGGAACGCGGCGTCCTAGCGGTGGAGGGGCGCGCGTGCGCGCGCCCCTTCACTACCTGGAGAGAACGATGCACATTCGCATTCTCACGAGTATCGCGGGCACGTCGTTCGCCTGGCATCCGGGCCAGATCGTGGACGTGCCCGAACGACTGGCGCGGGCGCTGGCCGACGGCCGGCGTGCCGAGCTGGTGCGACCGGAGCGGCCCAGACGGGCGGCCAGAGGCGATGATGACGCGGGAGGACGGCAATCCGATGCGGGTGCGAATGCGAGTGACGCTGGCGGGGCCTAATGGCCCATACCGCGCCGGCGATACCGTGGAGCTGCCGGCCGACGTAGCCGCGCGTCTCGTGGCCGATGGCTGGGCGGTGCCGGTCGATAATGGCGGGGATGGTGACGCGCCCCGCCGGCCCACGCGCCGGCGCGGCGGTCAGGACATTGACACCGCGAGCGTTGAGCCGGCCGAGGAGCGGTAACGGTGGACGTGCGGATCACGCCGGCAGAGCTGATTAGGGGACGGCCAGCATCCATCGCCCTCATATATGAGGAGGGAGGTCAGGCGGTCGACCCCGGCTCAGTGAGCGTCACCATCACGGGTCACGATGGGGCGGAGATGTGGTCGGGGATCGCTGAGGGCACCGGTATGTCCGAGCGGACCATCACTCTGACCGCTGCGCAGCTTGGGCGGCTCGATCAACTCATGATCACCACGACCTCCGCCACCGTCGGTGAGGCGACGCTGAAGGTGCCGGTGGTGGGGGCGGAGCTGTTCGGCATCGGCGAAGCGCGGCGGTTCGGTGATGGCGCGCTCGCGGACCCGATCCGCTACCCCGATGAGGCACTGATTGAGCTCCGCGCACGCATCCGAGAGGCGTTCACCGTCATTACCGGCCAGCGATTCGTGCCGGAGCTGGTCACGGTCACGCTCGCGGCCTATGGCGGCCAGGCGTTACTGCTGCCAGACGTGCGCGTCAGCCGGATCGTCGCGGTGGCTGAACGTTACGGCGCAACGTGGACGGAGCTTTCGGCTGACGACCTCGCGACGCTCGTGCTGGCCGATTCGGGGATGATCCTGCGCACGGCGGGCACCTGGCCGCAGGGCTCCCATGCGGTGCGGCTGGCCTATGAGTGCGGCTGGCCGCAGCCACCGCTCGAAATCCGGCGGGCGGCGCTCAGGTTGGCGACATCCTACCAGGGGCTCCTCAGTTCTAACCTGCCGGACCGCGCGCTGTCCATGTCAGACGAGCTGGGGACGTTCCGTCTCGCCACGCCCGGCGTGGGCGGGTCCTGGTTCGGCCTGCCGGAGGTTGACGCGGTGCTTGATCGCTACCGAGTCGTGATGCCGGGGATAGGCTGATGGCGCGACTGTGTTGGGATGACGCCTTGTCGGCGCTGGTTGACCGGATCGCAACCGACCCACGCGCCGCCGGTGTGACCGTGACCTCGGGCGCCATCGCGCCGGACCAGGCCGGCATTGAGTCAGTCCAGCTGTGGGACGTTGAGGACACGACCGAATGGCGCGTGCTCGGGCCGGGGCAGCTGGAGGAGACCGCCACGGTGCGAGGTCTCGTGTGGGTGACGCATCCCGGCGGCTCCGAGGCCGACATTCGCGCCTGCCGGGCGCGAGCGCGGGAGCTCCTCGAGGTGATCCTTGACGTACTCCTCACCGACCCAACGTTGGGCGGAGCCGTCCAGGCGGCCTATCTCGCGAGTCACACGGTCGATCAAGGCATCAATGCCGATGGCCGGCGAGCAGTGCGCATTACGTTCGAGATTGCGCTCTCGGCATGGATTCGATAGGAGGATGAAGCGATGAGCACCGGGACCGGACTGTCAATGCAGCTCGGCATCGCGACCGAACCGAGTTATGGGACGTATGCCGCGCCCACGCGGTTCCTACCGATCGATGCCGGCGGTGAGTCGGTACAGGAGGTGGTTGAGCCAGTCGTGGCCGAGCTGCTGGGAGGCCCGACGATCTGGCGCCGCACCGTGGATGTGCGTACGTATGCGAAGGGCGCGGCCGGCGATATCCCGTTCGTGGCGCTCACCCGGGGATTCGGTATCATCCTCCGGCACGCGCTCGGGTCGGTCACGAGCGATCAACCGGACCCGACCGAGCGCCCGAATGAATGGCGGCACGTGTTCGCCCCGTCCGCCGACGGATGCCGGGGCCTCTCAGCGACCGTCCAGATCGGCCGACCGCGCCGAGACGATCGGGTAGTCGTCCCATACACGTACCTCGGTGGCAAGGTCACGGGGTTCGAGCTCAGCTGCTCGTCCGGCGAGCCGCTGAAAATGTCGACCAGTTGGGACTTCCAGTCGGTTGACCTCTCGCAACCGCTGGCATCGCCCACCTGGATCGATGGGGTGCCGTTCATATTCGCCGACCTCTCGGTGATGGTTAACGGCACGGCGGTGCGCGTGCGGCAGGCTTCGATCTCGATGGATTGGTCGCTCGCGACGGATGATTGGCTGTTCGGCGCGACGCGGGATGAGCCGGTGTTGTCCGACCGCCCGACGATTGAAGGCTCACTGAGTACGTCCTACACGTCCGATGTGGAAGCGTTGCTCACGGCCTGGCGCGATGGCGCGACCATCGGCCCGCTCGTCCTGACGGCCGAATATGGTGAGATTGACGCGGGTCAGTCTAACCCGTACCGCCTGATCGTTGAGGTGCCGTCGCTCCAGATTCGCGGTGAGCCGCCGCAGGTTGGCGGTGCCGGACCGATCGAACTGAGTCTATCGTTTGAAGCACTGGCGACCGAAAGCTACGCGCCGTTGACCATCACCTATCACACCACGGAGGCGATGCCGTAATGTCGCTGCCAGTCATCCGCGTCGAGGGACTCAAGGGACTGCGGCGGGCACTCCGGGAGGTCGACCGGACTGCTCCGCGCGAGCTGCGACGGATTAACAAGCGCGTGGTCGAAGAGATCATCATTCCTCCCGCGCGCGAGCGGGGCAGCGAGACGCGGATCAACCTGGCCGGTCACCCGACTCGGCTTGGTTCACGTGGTGTGGCGACGATCCGGCCACGCGTTGAGCAGACGCGCGCGGCCGTCGAGATGGGTGGGCCGAGGGCGCCACACGCGCTCGGCCACGAGTGGGGCGCGAAGCGGTATCGGCAGTTCCCGCCGGCCTCGAGGGACGGCTACATCCTCTACCCGACGATTCAGGAGCGGCAGGATGACATCCTAGATGCCTACGCTGAGGCGTTCGAGGAGTTGATCGACCGCTATCTAGCAGAGGGATAATCCATGACGGTGACCGTACGACCGCTGACGATGCGGGATGTGTTCACGCTGGCGCCGATCCTGGCGAGCTGCCGGTCAGAGGTGCAGGCACTCGCGGCGTCGCTCGCGTCGGGCGCGCAGTGGGAGACGGGGCTGCTCGGGCTGCTGGCCGTGCTGGAGCGGCTGCCGCAGCTCCGCGCCTGGTTCGCGGACCTGGTGGGCATGACACCGGAGGCGTTCGATGAGCAGCCGCCCGATGTCCTGATTGATATTCTGCGGCAGCTCAAGGAGCGGCCAGAGGCTGGTCGTTTTTTCTCGCGGCTCTCGGAGATCCTGACGGTCTCCGTCGCGGTCGAGCTCTCGTCCAGCGAGTCTACCGCTGGACAGACGACGTGATAGATGCGCTGTCCCCCGAGCGGTTCGCCGTGCTGGTTGAGGATGCCACGGCGGCGGTCGTGGCCGACGAGCGACGCGCGCTGCGTGCGGGGGCGTTCGTCGCCTGGCAGCTGGCGGCGATGTGCGGGGCGCGCGTGGGCTCATTTGAAGCGTATCTGAAGCGGTTGGGGTTCGAGGACGATGGCGGCTGAACGGCTGATCCGGTTCATCATCGCGGGTGACGCCTCCAAATTCCAGTCTGCCGCGAAACAGGCGGAGGCTTCGACCGAGAGCCTGACCCAGAAGTTCGAGGAGGCCGAATCCCAGAGTGGGAGCCTGTCCAGCCGAATCGGTGGATTTTTCGGCGGCATCGGCGGGGTGATCGCTGCCGGTGCCGCGGTGGTGGGCGGCGCCATCGCCGGCATCGGCGCGGCGGCGTGGACGCTCGGAGAGCAGCTGGATGGCGCCTACGACACCATCCGCATCGGCACCGGGGCAACGGGGGAAGCCCTGGAGGAGCTGAACGCGGATTTTCGCGCGGTCGCGAAACGGGTGCCGGTCGATCTGGAGACCGTCGGCGCCGCCATCGCCGACCTCAATACCAGGATGGGCGTGTCCGGCCCGATCGCCCAGGAGCTGGCAACTCAGTTTCTGAACCTCTCACGCATCACCGGCCAGGACGTCACGCAGCTGATCCAGCTCGGCTCGCGCGCGTTCGCCGACTGGAGCATCTCCGCCGAGGAGGCTGGCGGAAAACTTGACTATCTCTTCCGCGTGTCGCAGTCGACGGGTATCGGCGTCGACCGGCTCATGCAGCTTGTCACGCAGTCGGGCGCGCCGCTGCGTGAAATGGGCCTCGATTTCGAGACCAGCGCGGCCCTCCTGGGACAATTCGAGGTGGCCGGCGTCAACACCGAGCAGGCGCTCAGCGGGCTCAATCGCGCCGTCGCGAGCGCCGCACGGGAGGGCAAACCGGCGGCCCAGGCTATCCAGGAGGTTTTCGACGCGATTAAGAACGCGAGGGATCCCGCCGAGGCCACCCGGATCGCCGTTGAAACGTTCGGCACGAAGGCTGGCCCCGAGCTGGCCTCCGCGATTCGCTCCGGTCTGCTCGACGTCTCCGCGCTCACCGAAACGCTCAAGGCCGGCGGTGATACGATCAATGCCGTCGCCGCCGAAACCGATGACTGGGCGCAAAAATGGCAGCTGCTGAAGAACAACGTCGCCCTCGCCGCTGAACCACTCGCGAACACCTTGTTCGGCATCGCTGGCGCGTTCGCGGATCGGTTGATCCCGATTACGACGCAGTTTTTCGAACAGGTCGGGCCGAAGCTCCAAACCCTGTTTACCAATATCGGTACGTGGCTCAACGACAGCGCGCTGCCGGCGCTCGATCGGTTCTCTACCTGGTTCATCGCGACGGCACTCCCGGCGATTCAGGGGTTCCTCTCTGGCGCCTGGTCACAGGTGGAAGCGGCGTTCACGACCATCTGGACGGTCATTGATGGACAGGTGCTCCCGGCGCTGCAACGATTCAGCGACTGGTTTACCGGCACGGCGCTGCCGGCCGTGCAGGGGTTTGCCGGCCAGATACAACCGCTGTTACAGCCCGTCATTGAGTTTTTCTCCGGGAGTTTCCAGGGGATCATCGTGGCTGTCCTCGGGGCAATCACGGTCGCGTTCGGTGCCTGGGCCATCTCCGCCGCCGCCGCCGCCGCGGCCACGATCGCCGCCCTCCTGCCGGTCATCGCGCCGATCGCCGCGATTGGCGTTGCGGTCGGGGCGCTTAAAGCCGCCTGGGACAACAACTGGGGCGGCATTCAGGATAAATTGCGCGCCGTTTGGGGCGTCATCCAGCCGATTATTCAGGCAATCATCGACCATCTCGCACGATTCTGGCAGGACGTGCAGCCGCGCCTCATTGAGGCATGGGAGACGATCCGCGCCCGTATTGACAGCGTCGTGCAGGGCATCCGGACCATCATCACCACGACGTTCGACGCGATCCGCGACTTCATCAATCGGCATCGCGACGAGATCACCACGATTCTCCAGGGCGCCTGGGACGTCATCGAGGGCATCGTCCGTACCGTGACCGCGATCATCGAGGGCATCATCAAGGTCTCGCTCGATGTCATCTCGGGGAACTGGGAGGGTGCCTGGAACGACATGCAACAGATGGCGCAGAGGATATGGGATGGGATCAAGCAGACCATCTCCGGCGCCATCGATATCGTGAAGGGCACGATCAGGGGCGGCCTGGAGGAGGCGCGGGGGATTTGGGACTCGATCTGGGATGGCATTCTACGCAAAGTGGGCGAGATCAAAAATTCGCTGTCCGGCGTCGTGCAGGGCCTGATTGGCGACATCAAAGGGGCATTCTCGGGCTCGATCAATTGGCTCTGGTCGGCAGGCCGGGACATCATCCAGGGGCTCATTAACGGGATCAGGAGCTTGCATATCCCGCTGCCTCACATCAGCGTGAGCTGGCGCAGCGTGGGCGTGGGGCCGGTGTCGGTCTCGGTCCCCGACTTCAACGTCTCCTGGTACGCGCTCGGTGGCATCGCGCTGGGTCCGGCGATCGCTGGCATCGGTGAGGCGGGGCCGGAGGCCATCATCCCGCTCTCCGGCCGGGGGCTGGAGATGGTGCGTGAGGCGCTGGGGCGGGAGACGGAGACATTCACCGTCACGGTCAACATCGACACGGTCTACGCGACCGACCGGACGGCCGCCGAGCGCGTCGGTGAGGACGTCGCGTACGCCATCGCGCGGGCGCTCAGGCGCCGGGGAGTGGTCTGATGCGGTACATCGTGCGCTTCGAGAGTGTGGATGGCGCGTTCGTGCTGCCGCTCCCCATGCGGCGCGCCGAGCAGGAGGAAGGGCACACCGCACGGACCGCGCTCGAGCGGCCGCCGCTCATGGACTACGGGATTGACATGCAGGGCGGCGCGCGGGTCGTGGCAGACATCGCGGAGATACGGCATCGCGCGGTGCTGCTGAGCCCTGAGTCAGATGATGAGCTCGATGCACTCAGGGCATTGCTGCGGCGCATCGGTCGCGGGCGGCTGTGGGTGAAACTCAGTGACGGCACCGAACGCTGGGCCTGGGCGCGCGCGACCGACCTTGGGAGTTATCAGGTCGCGAGCGCGCAACCGATTGAGACGGGTATTACGGTCGGGTTCGTCCGGCTCTCGGACTGGTTCGCCGCGACCGAGAGCGAGCTGGTTGCCTCGATCACCGCATCCCCCACCGACATCGTCGTGACGACGAGCGGTCTGATCCCGACCCGGCACGTCACGGTCGAGATCGAGGCGACCGCGCCGGATGGCGTGGTCAACCCGACGCTCGAAAACCGATCGAGCGTTACGAGTTTCACGGCCCAGGTGGCAAGCACCGCCATCGGCCAGACCGTGATGGTTGATGTGCTGGCGGCGCGCGCGCGCCGGTGGGACGGCCAGGAGGTCACGCTTATCCCCGGTGGCAACCAGGCCGAGCTCTGGCGGCTGGAGCCGGGCACGCAGACGGTACGGATCACTGGCGTTACGAGCGGCATCCTCCGGCTGCGCTGGCGCGATGCCTACCCCTAGGCTGGAGGCAACATGGACGGCACGATGCGAGACGGGACCCCTTATCGGATTGAGATACGGGTGGAAAAATTCGGCGACCGTGCGCGCTACGAGTGCGACGAATCAGATGAGGAGGTCGTTGTCACACGCTGGTTCGAGCCAGACGGACGGCCGATCACCGACCCGGCGCGCATTGCCGAGCTGGAGAGCCGGGCCGAATTGACGAATCGCGCGAGAAAGGAGCGGTGAACAGATGCCGTTCACGCAGGCATATCATGAGTGGATGGCGCAGGCCACGGTTGGCCTGGCGCCGACGCCGTTTGACGCGGC
>JADGHD010000812.1 GCA_019689615.1 Frankia sp.
ACTGCCGCGCGCGGGGCGGTGCTGGGCGGGGGCGCGGGCGGCGGCCTCGTGGCCGGCGTCGGCGACGGGGTCGTGGTGGCCGTCGGGGATGGCGTCCTCGTCGAGGACCTGGTCGGCGTCGGTGCCGGCGTGGGCGTCAGGGTGCTGGTGAGCGCGGCGAGTGTGGTCTGGGCCGCGCTCACCTCGCTTCGTGCGTCCGAGCCACCGGAGCAGGCGGTCAGGCCGAGGAGCAGGGCCGCGGCCGGGATGGCCACGGCCAGCGCGCCCCGGCGGCGCCGGGCGCCCGCGCCGGCCGGCGAGCGGTGGTGACCGGGTCCCGCCAACCGGCGCCGCGGCGAGGCCGCGGAAAGTCGGCTGGCTGGGGCGCGGGACATGAGTGCGTCGTCCGCCATCGATACCCCCCGTGATCGATTGACTGTCGGCGAGGGGTGACCATAGCGAGCTGGACGGTCGCGGGGAGCGAATGGCGTGAGACGAGTGATGTCGGTGTGTCGCGGTGGCTCCGCGTAGGCAGCCGTTGTCCGTGGCGAGTGGCCCGGCCGGGGATCGGGGCCGGGCGCACCGCACGCGGGTGGGCCGGCCCCCGCCTACTCGGCCGCGGCGGAGGCCGGTGCGGGCGCGGGGGTACCAGGCGCGGGAGCGGCCGGGCCGTGCCCGCCGGCGGCCTGGGACGCGGGGGTGTTGGGCAGGAACAGGCTGGCGACGAAGCCGATGACGCACAGGCCGATGACCCACCAGAAGGTCTCGCCGAAGGCCTCGCCGATCTGGTTCGCGATCGGCGCGGGCAGCCCGCCCTGGGCGGCCGCCGCCTCCAGCGCGGTGGCGCCACCCCCGGCCTCGGCCGCCGCCGGGATGCGCTCGGTGATGCCGTGCTGGAGCTCGACGGCGACCAGCGCGGTGGCCAGCGAACCGCCGACCCGCTGCAGGATGTTCAGCGTCGTCGTGGCCTGCGGCACCGAGGCGGGCGCGAGGCTCGTGTAGGCGGCGGTCATCGCCGGCATCATCGACGCGCCGAAGCCGAGGCCGCGCACGAACAGGCTGACGATCAGCAGCGCCGAGTTCGTGTCGCCGTCGACCTGCGTCCACAGCAACGTGCCCAGCAGCGTCAGCAGCAGGCCGAGCGGCACGACGGAACGGGCGCCGCGCTGGTCGACGACCCGCCCGGCGATCGCCATCGCGACCATCGCGCCGAGGCCCTGCGGCGCCATGTACAGGCCGGCCTCGAGCGCGCTGTAGCCACGCACGATCTGGAAGTACAGCGGCACCAGGAACATCGCGGCGAACAGCACCGCGCCGATCACGAACGTGGCCACGCTGGCGACGCTGAACCCCCGGTCGCTGAACAGGCGCAGGTCGAGCAGCGCGTTGCCGCGCCGCCGCAGCGCGTACCCGACGAAGGCGGCCACCAGCACCGTGCCCACGACGATGCTCACGACGACCCGGGTAGCGCCGAACCCGCCGCTGTTGCCCGCCTCGGACAGGCCGAAGACGAGCAGGGCCAGCCCGGGCGAGACCAGCAGCAGGCCGGGGAGGTCGAGGCGCTGGCTCGCCGAGCCGCGGTCGTCGCGCGGCAGCACCCGCAGCGAGGCCAGCAGCGCGATCGCGCCGACCGGCAGGTTGACGAAGAAGATCCAGCGCCAGTCGAGGTTGTCCACGATCAGGCCGCCGATGACCGGGCCGAAGACCGGCGCGAGCAGCGACGGGACGCCGATGATGGCCATCACCCGGCCCAGCCGCTTCGGGCCGGCCGCCCCGGCGAGCAGCGTCATGCAGATCGGCATGATCAGGCCGCCGCCGATGCCCTGCAGCACCCGGAAGACGATCAGGCTCTCGACCGACCAGGCCGCCCCGCACAGCGCGCTGCCGAGCGTGAACAGGACCAGCGAGATGTTCCACATCCTGGTCGCGCCGAAGCGCTGGCACGACCAGGCGGCGAGCGGGATGACGACGGCGAGCGCGAGCAGGTACCCGGTGGTGACCCAGGAGATCGTCGACAGCGAGGTGTCGAACTGCCGGCTGAGGGACTCGGTCGCGACCGCGATGATCGTGGTGTCGAGGATCACCATGATCGCACCCAGCACCACGGTGCCGGCCAGCAGGAGCAGCGACCGGTCGATCACGGCTTCGGGGTCTGGGGCGTGGTGCGG
>JADGHD010000057.1 GCA_019689615.1 Frankia sp.
GCCCGGGCCGGTGTCCACCCGGCGCTGGGTGCCCAGGCCCGGCGCCCGCCCACCCGGCTCGGCCGCGGCCGGCTCCAGCAGCCACAGCGCCGGGGCGCCGTCCCGGTCGTCGATGAACGCGAGCCGGCCATCCGGGCCGGCGCTCGGCGCGGCCGCGCTGGCCGGTGCCAGCCACTCGTCCGGCAGCTCCGGCCCATCCCAGCCTGGCCAGGGCTGGGATGGCAGGACCGGGCCGCCGGTCCCGGCCGTGCCGGCGAGGCCGGGCCGACCGGTGCCCAGACCGGCCCGCCCGGCCCGGTGCACCGGCTCGTCACCGGCCGACACGACCCCCGCCAGGGCGGCGCTCCCGCGTCGTCGGACACCCTGGCCGTGTTGCTCCCTCACCGCCTACACCCCCTGGGCCTGCAGCCACATCTCCAGCAGCGCCGCCTGCCACAGGGCGTTCGCGCCGAGTCTCGTCCGGTTGTCGTTCGGGGCGGCGAGCATCGCCGCCACCCAGTCCTGGCGGAACAGCCCGCGGGCGCGAGCCGCCGGGTCGGTCAGCGCCGCCGCCACCCGGTCCAGCAGCGGGCCGGCGAGGTGGCGGATCGCCGGCACCGGGAAGTAGCCCTTGGGCCGGTCGATGACCTCGGCCGGCAGCAGCGGGCGGGCGACGTCCTTGAGCACGCCCTTGCCGCCCGCGGCGAGCTTGAGCTCGGGCGGGCAGGCGGCGGCCAGCTCGACGAGCTCGTGGTCCAGGAACGGCGTGCGGGCCTCCAGCCCGGCGGCCATGGTCATGTTGTCGACCCGCTTCACCGGGTCGTCCACGAGCATGACCAGGGAGTCGATCCGCAGGGCGGCGTCCAGCGTGGTCGCCGCGCCCGGCGTGGCGAAGTGGTCGGCGACCAGGTGGCGGCTCGCGTCCGCCTCGATCAGCCGGCTGGGGCTGACGATCCTGGCGAGCTCGTCGTGCGAGCGGTCGGCGAACACGCCGAGGTAGGCGTCGACCGCCAGCTCCCGCGGGACGCCGGCCAGCGGCGGGTACCAGGAGTAGCCGGCGAACACCTCGTCGGCACCCTGGCCGGACTGCACCACGGTGACGTGCCGGCTGACCTCCTGGGACAGCAGGTAGAAGGCGACGCAGTCGTGGCTGACCATGGGCTCGCTCATGGCCGCGACCGACGCGTCGACCGCCGGCAGCAACGCCTCGCCGGGCACCCGGATCTGGTGGTGGTCGGTGCCGAAGTGCTTGGCGACGATGTCGGAGTAGGCGAACTCGTCTCCGGTCTCGCCGCCCGATGCCTCGAACCCGACGCTGAAGGTGGCCAGGTCGGGCTGGCCGGCCTCGGCGAGCAGCGCGACGATCAGGCTCGAGTCCAGGCCGCCGGACAGCAGCACGCCGACCGGCACGTCGGCGACCATCCGGCGGCGCACCGCCAGGCGCAGCCGCTCGGCGACGGCGTCCCGCCAGTCCGTGGCCGTCCACCTCGCACGCCGCGGGTCCCGGGTGAACGACGGCCGCCAGTAGACCTCGTCGGTGCTGGTCCCGTCGGGCTGGATCACCCGGATGGTGGCCTGCGGGACCTTGCGCACCCCGGTCAGGATCGTGTGCGGCGGCGGCACCACGGCGTGGAACGACAGGTAGTGGTGCAGCGCCACCAGGTCGATGTCCGTGGCGACCCCGCCGCCGGCCAGCAGCGCCGGCAGCGTCGAGGCGAACCGGAGCCGGTGGGGGTCGCGGGTGACGTACAGCGGCTTGATCCCCAGCCGGTCGCGGGCCAGCACCAGCCGCCCGGTGTCCCGCTCGTGCACGGCGAACGCGAACATGCCGGCGAAGCGGTCGACGCAGCGTGGCCCCCACCGGTGGTAGGCCTTGACCAGCACCTCCGTGTCGGAGGATGAGAAGAAGCGGTAGCCGGCGGAGATCAGCTCGGCGCGCAGTTCCCGGTAGTTGTACAGGCAGCCGTTGAAGACCGCGGTAAGCCCCAGCTCCGGGTCCGTCATCGGCTGTGCCGCCCGCTCCGACAGATCAATGATCTTCAGCCGCCGGTGGCCCAACGCCACCGGCCCAGCCGACCAGACGCCGACGCCGTCCGGCCCGCGCCGGGTCATCGACGCCGTCATCCGGCCCACCGCGGCGACGTCGGCCGGGCGGCCGTCAAACCGCAGCTCCCCGCTGAGCCCGCACATGTCCGCTCCGCCCTGATCGGATCCCCGCCGCCCGCCGCCGCCTCGCCGACCGGACGTCGGCCATCATGGCTGCGGCCACTGATCGCTGTCAGTAGTCAGATGCGGTCATAAGGGGTTACTCGCATCGTCCGAAGTAGTCATGTGCCCTCTAGTCCGGTGACGCACCGCTGCCATACGCGCCGTCAGCGGCGCCGCCGCGTGGACGCTCCGTGCACACGTCGGCGCGCGCGCCGCCGAGGCGGCCGTCGTCCCGGGGCAGCCAGGTGTCCTTGCAGCCGCCGCCGCGCGAGGAGTTGACGAGGATGCTCCCGGCCGGCGCGACCCGGGTGAGCGCCACCGGCGCGACCACCGCCCGCTCGCCCTGGTAGACGAAGGCCCGCAGGTCGACCGGCCGCGGCCACAGCGCGCCGCTCGCCCAGGTCGGGTGGGTGGACAGAGCCACCAGCTCCTGGCCGACCCAGCGCCGTGGCTCGGCGATCAGCCGGGCCCGCGCGGCGGCGAGCTCGCCCGGCCCGGCCCGCGGCCCGATCAGCACGTCGGCCCCGCCGTAGCCGTCCACCGGCTTGACCACCAGCTCCCCCAGGTGCCGCAGCACGTGGTCGAGCTGGTCGGGGTCGCCGCACGGGTAGGTGGCGACCTGGCCGAGCAGCGGCGCCTCACCCAGGTAGTACCGGATCAGCCGGTCGACGTAGGCGTAGACGGCCTTGTCGTCGGCGACGCCGTTGCCGGGGGCGTTGGCCAGGCTGACCTTCCCGGTCGCCAACGCCCGGGGCAGCCGGCGGCCCAGCGGCACCCCGTCCGCCCCGGCGGCGGCGAACAGCTCGTCCTCGTCGATCCGCCGGTAGAGCACGTCCACCGGGCGCCGCCCGCCCTCACCGCGACGGGCCTGGCCGCCGCCGGGCTCGCCGGTGGCTGGGATGGTCACCCCGTCGTCGCGCACCAGCAGGTCGGCCGGCTCGACGAGCGGCAGCCCCATCTCGGCGGCGAGGACGGTGTGCTCGAAGTAGGCGGCGTCGCCGGCCCCGCTGGTCAGTACGGCCATCGACGGCTCGTCCCGGCCGGCGGCGGCCGGTGGCGCGGCGGCGGCCAGCGCGGAGCGCAGCAGCGACGGCGCCGCGTCCGGCTCGCCGACCCGCGGCGGCGGCCCAAGCTCCGGCAGCGCGGACCGGGTGAGCCGCCGGGCGGCCATCGCGTAGGCGACCCCGGACGGGACCCGCAGGTTGTCCTCCAGCACCAGCCAGCGGCCGTCGTGGCCGCGGACGAGGTCGACGCCCAGCACACTCGCCCGGATCGTGGCCGCGGGCACCGACCGGCCCGAGCAGCGCAGCCCAGGCGAGCCGGCCACCACCCAGCCGGGCAGCACGCCGTCGGCCACGGCCAGCCGGTCGGCGTAGGCGTCGCGCAGGAACGCCTCCAGCGCCCGGGCCCGCTGGACCAGGCCGGCGCGCAGCACGGCCCAGTCCGCCTCGTCGACGATCCGCGGGACCAGGTCGAGCGGGAACGGCCGCGCCGCCGCCGCACCGGCCACCCGGAACACCACACGCTGGGCCGTCTGCTCCGCGGCGCGGGCGGCGGCCCGGGCGGCCAGGGCCCGCGGGCCGAGCCGCTCCAGCGTGCGCAGCAGCGCCCGGTAGGGCGGGCGGACGTTGCCCGCCTGGTCGACCGCCTCGTCGAAGGTGGCCTCCGCCGGCCGGTAGCCCGCCAGCAGCCGCGGCGCCACCCGGTCCGCCCTGGCCTGCCCGCCGACGCCCCGGCCGGCGGCCAGCGTGCCGACGGTGCCAGCCTGGCGGGTCTCGACCAGCCCGAGGTCGGCGACGGCGGCTAGCTGCCCATGGCGGCGGAACGCCCGCCGGGCCCTGGCCGCGGCGCTGCCCCGGCGCAGCTGCCGTTCGGCGAGCGCGCTGACCAGCTCCCAGTCGCCGGCGGCGTCCAGCGCCGGGCGGACGTGGGCGAGCAGCCGGCCCAGCAGCTCGCGCGCCGGCACCGGCGCCGCGCCGCCGCCGGCGGGCAGCTCGACCAGCTCACCCTCCAGCCCACAGCGGGCGGCGCGCCAGGTCGCCGCGCGCAACAGCTCCGGCCGCGGCGACCCGGCGAGCGGGCGGCCCTCCTCGATGGCCGCGACCGCCTCGCTGACCAGCGCCCGGAACAGGCCGACGATCAGGATCACCGTGTCCACGTCCGGGCAGGCGTCGCAGATCCGCAGCTCGACCGTGGGCAGGTGGGACGAGGGGCGCAGGTCGAAGTAGATCATCCCCGGGTCGAGGATCACCCCGGACTTGACCAGGTCGGTGACCAGCTGGTCGTACTCGGCGGCGCCGGCGAACGCGCTCGCCCCGCCAGCGGTCGGCCAGCGCTGCCAGACCAGCGTGCGCACGCTCGCGTAGCCGCTGTCCACGCCCAGCCAGAACGGCGAGCTGGCGGAGATGGCCAGCAGCACCGGCAGCCAGCGCGCCACGGCGCCGACCGCCTCCAGCGCCGTGTCCCGGTCGGCGACGTTGACGTGCACGTGCGCACCGCAGATCACCTGCTCGCGGGCCAGTACCTGGTACTCGGCCGCCATCTGCTGGTAGCGCGGGTCGTCGCTGACCTCGATCCGGGCCAGGTCCACGATCGGCGCGGTGCCCGCGGCGAGCGGGCCGAGCCCGAGCGGCTCGGCGGCCGCCGCGAGCTGTCCGCGCAGCCAGACCAGGTCGGCCCGCAACTCCGCCAGGTCCACGACCGGTCGGCTGTTGGTCTCGACCACCGAGCGCAGCAGCTCACCGGTAAACCGGTCGGCGGGCAGGCGGGCGAGGATCTCCTGGGCCCGCGGGACGAGCTGCCGGGTGACCAGATCGAGGATGTGGAACTCCTCCTCGACGCCGACGGCCGGAATCGTCGCGGCGCTCATGTCCCTCAACGCTACGTCGCCGCGGTTACAGCGGCATGTCCGTGCGCGGACACGCCCGGCATTCCTGACCGAAGGTGGTGACCGGACCGGCACGGGTTGACAAACGCGGTCACCGGTCGGCCACCTGTCCCAGCCGGTACGCCACCGGCGAGCACCGGCAGGCCCGCGATTCCCGCTACTGGACATGAGATCGTTACTCTCAGTAGTGAGATTTCGGGCCGCCAGCTTGGCCAGCCGATCAGGCGTACTGTTACGGTGTGCCCATCAATTGCAGGCAGAATGCCACTGGAAACGATTTCGGAAACCGTTCCGGAGCGCTTTCGGCAGACCGTCCGAGAATCACGCTCCGCGCCGTCCGCGCCGGCTCGCGGCACACCCCTGACGGGTGTTCCCGTGAATGACGGGGAATCTCCGGTGAGCACGCCGGCACCGCACGCCGGGCACCCGGTGGCCCGACGGGTCGGCCCGCCGCGGCTGCCGGCCGCACCAGCGGGCCACCACGAGCCACCGGGCGTCGGGCACGCGCCAGCGGAACGGAGCGGGCACGAGCACGACGGGCACAAGCATGACGGGCACAAGCATGACGGGGACGAGCACGGCGGGAACGGCCGCCGCGGGCTCTTCCGCCGCGGGCACGGGCACGCCGGCCGGGGCCACCACCACGCCCACCGGCACGCGCCATCCCCCGCCGCGGAGGCCAAACCGCTGTGGGGGGCACTCTGGCTGATCGGCGGCTTCCTGGTCGCCGAGGTGATCGTCGGCTTCCTCGCCGGCTCGGTCGCGCTGCTCTCCGACGCCGCGCACATGCTCACCGACGCCGGGGCGCTCGTTCTCGCCCTGGTGGCGATGCGGCTGGCCGCCAGGCCCGCGCGCGGGGCGCTGACCTACGGCTGGAGACGGATCGAGATCCTCGCCGCGCAGGCGAACGGCTTCACGCTGCTCGCGCTGGCCGTGGTGCTGGGCATCGAGGCGATCGACCGGCTGGTCCACCCACCGGAGGTCGCCGGCGGCCTGGTCCTGGTCACCGCGCTGGTCGGGATCGTGGTGAACGTGGCCGCGACCGCGCTGCTGGCCCGGGCCGACCGGCACAGCCTCAACGTCGAGGGCGCGTTCCAGCACGTGCTCACCGACCTGTTCGCGTTCCTCTCGACGGCGGTCGCTGGCCTCGTGGTGCTGCTGACCGGGTTCACCCGGGCCGACCCGCTGGCCGCGCTGGTCGTCGCGGCCCTGATGGTGCGCGCCGGGATCGGCCTGGTCCGCGACGCCGGCCGGGTGTTCATGGAGGCGGCGCCGGCCGGGGTGGACCCGGACGAGATCGGCCAGGCGCTGGCCCGGCTCGCGGACGTGACCAACGTGCACGACCTGCACGTCTGGGAGGTCACCTCGGGCATGCCGGCGCTGTCGGCCCACCTGCTGGTCGACCCGGCCGGCGACTGCCACCGGGTGCAGGACGAGGCCAGGGCGCTGCTGTCGGAGCTCTGGGGCATCGACCACGTCACCCTGCAGGTCGACCACGCCGAGGCCGCGGTGCTCACGGTGACGCTCGGCCCGCGCTGGCACTGCTCCGTCGGCGCCCGGCCGGCCGGGCACTGACCGGGGCGGCCGGCTCGGTCACCGGCGTCAGGTTCAGGCCCGTGGCGGGCAGGGCCGTCCGGATGTCGGCGGCGAGCAGCGCCCAGTCCGCGGCCCTCGCCGACGTCGCCCGGTAGGCCAGCCCGATCCGCCGGCGCGGCGGCGGGTGGCGGAAGGTGGCGACGGCGAGCCCCCGGCCCTCGGCGACCTCGACCGGGACGGCCGACTCCGGCAGCAGGGTCAGGCCAAGCCCGCCGGCGACCATCTGCACGACCGTGGACAGGCTGGCGCCGCGCATCGAGCCGCGCTCGCGGGCGCCGGCCTCGTGACAGACCTCCAGGGCCTGCTCCCGGAAGCAGTGGCCGTCCTCGAGCAGCAGCACCTCCTGGCCGCCTAGCGCCGCGACCGGCACCCCGGCGCCCCCGGCCAGTGGGTGCTTGTCCGGCGTGACCAGCACGAAGTCCTCGTCGTACAGCGGCAGCTCGCGGACCCCCTGCTCGCCGGTCGGCAGCGCCAGCAGCGCCACGTCGAGCGCGCCGCCGAGCAGGTCGGCCAACAGGACCGAGGTCTGCGCCTCGCGCAGCCGCATCCGCGCCTGCGGCCGAGCCGCGCGCAGCGCCGGCATCAGCCGGGGCAGGAGGTACGGCGCCACGGTGGGGATGACCCCCAGGCGCAGGTCGCCGACCAGCGGCTCCCGGGCCCGCACGGCCAGCGCGGCGATGTCGTCGACGGCGGCGAGCACGCCGCGCGCCCGGCCGGCGATCTCCTCGCCGATCGGGGTCAGCAGCACCTTGCGGGTGGTGCGCTCGACCAGCTGCACGCCGAGCGTCTTCTCCAGCGCGCCGAGGGCGCTGGACAGCGTGGGCTGGCTGACGTGCAGCGCCTCGGCGGCGCGGCCGAAGTGGCGGTGCTCGGCCACGGCCACGAACGCGCGCAGCTGGGCCAGCGTCGGGCTGGGCTGGGCCATGGGTCCGAGGCTAGCAGTTGATCCATAGAAGTGGACTATCAGACTGGCCCAATCTTTCGATTTCTCTTCTGAGTCTCGGCGAGGCACAGTAGGGCCACGGCTCCGGTGGGCCGGACCGCGGCCGCAGGCCCGGACCCCCCGACCGGTCTACCGGGGCCGGGCCCGTGTGACGGGTGCCCGGTGCCGCCGCGGGTAGGTAGGCCCGGTGGCGCCGCGGGCCCGCCGACTGGGCGCCTCCCGGACCCCTTGCCGGGAAAGCCGCCAGATTCGCAATAGCAGTTGCTACGTAGCTAGTAGTGGCTATGTAGCTGACCTTGGAGAGGACCGAGGAGCGACAGTGCTTACCGTTGGCGACGCGTTCCCCGAGTACGACCTGACCGCCGTTGTGTCGAACGACCCCGACACCGCCTTCGTCCAGGAGACGTCCGCGAGCCACCCCGGCAAGTGGCGGGTTGTCTTCTTCTGGCCGAAGGACTTCACCTTCGTCTGCCCGACCGAGATCGCGGCCTTCGGGCGGCTGAACTCCGAGTTCGCCGACCGTGACTGTCAGGTGCTGGGCGTGTCCACCGACAGCGAGTACGTCCACCTCGCCTGGCGGCAGAACCACCCGGACCTGGCCGACCTGCCCTTCCCGATGCTCTCGGACATCAAGAAGGAGCTCACCGCGGCCTGCGGTGTGCTCGGCTCGGACGGCGTGGCCCAGCGGGCGACCTTCATCGTCGACCCGGACAACGTGATCCAGTTCACCATGGTCACCGCCGGCAGTGTCGGCCGGAACCCGAACGAGGTCCTGCGGGTGCTTGACGCCCTGCAGACCGACGAGCTCTGCCCGTGCAACTGGCAGAAGGGTGAGCGGACGCTGAGCGTCGGCGGGAAGGTCGTCCCGCCGGAGAAGGTGGCTGCCTGATGAGCGTCGAGACGCTGCGCGCGGCACTGCCCGACTACGCCAAGGACCTGCGGCTCAACCTGGGCTCGGTGATCAGCCAGAGCCGGCTGGGCGAGCAGCGGCTGTGGGGCACGGTCCTGGTGGCCGTGATCGCCAGCCGCGGCCGCACGGCCCTGGCCGAGCTGGAGCCCGAGGCCCGCGAGCACCTCGGCGACGAGGCGTACCGGGCCGCCCAGGCCGCCGCGGCGATCATGGCGATGAACAACGTCTACTACCGCTCGCTGCACCTGCTCGAGGACGACGAGTACGACCGGATGCGGGCCGGCCTGCGGATGAACGTCCTGGCCAACCCCGGCGTCGACAGGTCCGACTTCGAGCTGTGGTCGCTGGCCGCCTCCGCCGTCAACGGCTGCGGCCGGTGCCTGCAGGCCCACGAGCACGAGCTGCGCTCCCGTGGCGTCAGCCGCGAGGAGATCCAGGACGCTATCCGGGTGGCGTCGGTCATCCACGCCGTCGCCGTGACCATCGAGGCCGAGGAGAGCGTCCCGCGGCTGTCCGCGGCGTAGCGACCGCCTCGGCACGAGGGATCGCCTGTCGACAGGCCGTACCGACGTACCGGTGCGGCCTGTCGGCCTGTCGGCCTGGCGACCGTTGGCCGACGATCTCCAGCCGTTCGGCGATTTATGCTGCTGTCACCCGGGAGCGGTCGATAAGTCACATAGGACTGATGTGATAGGACCATCGCCGTACGCACCCGGCAGGTGATGTCCCGGTCGCGGTGCCGCCGCTCTCACAGGACAGGGGCGCATCACGGACGGCAACAGCGAGCTGCTCACCCACCTCGGCGACCCAGCCGAGACAGCCACGAGCCAGCCCATCACCGCGTCCCTGGACGCCAGGGTGGCTCCGGTCACCATGGCGGCCGCCCTGGGCGCCCAGGCCCGGGACGCCGCCACCCCTGCCGTCCCCCGCCCGCGGCCAGCGAGCCCGTTCGAGGACGCGGCCGGCGTCCGGGTGCTGACCCGTGCTCCCGGCCGGGTCAGCGTGGCGATGTCCGTCCCCGAGTGGCTGACCGGCCCGCGGCCGGGCCCGCGGGTCTCCCCCGCCGCCATGCTCGCCCTCGCCGAGGTCGCGCTGGTCGCCGCCGTCGAGAGCGAGCTGCGCGCGGAGGAGCAGGCGGTCACCGCGAGCCTGCAGCTGCGTGGCCGCGGCCCGGTCACCGACGCCCAGCCGTCCGACGCCGGCCACGAGCGGCCGCGGCCGGTGTCGTTCTTCTCCCCGCCGCCGGCCTTCCCGCCGCCGGTTGCACGCGGGCCGCAGCCGTACGCCCCGAACGAGCCGGTGGAGCTGCGGGCCGAGGCGGTCGCCGACCAGGACGACGACGAGCCGCCGGCGGCCCTGCGCCGGGCGAGCGTGACCATCACCGGGGCATCCGGCAGGGCGATCGCCGAGGCCACGGCCGTCTGCGTGGTCGTGCCCCGGCAGGAACGGCCGCCGCTGGCGGCAGGCGGCCCGCCGGAGCCGCCGGCCCAGCGCCCGCGGACTAACCAGGGGCCGGCGCCGGCGCCGCCGGCCGCGGCGGCGCGCCCGGCCAGCCCGGCGCCGCTGCCGCCGAACGTGCTGCCGCTGGGCCTGTCCAGCCTGGCCGGCGTGGTCGACCACGCGCCGCCCCCGCACCCGCTGCTGGCCGCGCTGGACGCGACGGTCAGCGAGCGCGCCGCCGGCGGCGACACCCAGACCCTGGTCCGGCTGCGCCCGCCGGCGTGGCTGGCCAACCGCCGCGGTGGCGTGCACGAGGCAGCCGCCGCCGCGCTCGCCGACGCCGCGATGGGCGTGGCGCTCGCCCGGGTGCTGCGCACGACCGGCTCGGCCGCGCACGTCCTCACCCTGGACCTGACCGTGCTGCGCTCGCTGCCGCGGGCCGCGGAGCTGGCCACGGTCGCCACCGTGCGCCAGGTCGGGCGACGACTCGCTGTGGTCGAGGCGGAGGTCGGCTGCGCCGACGCGCGCCCCGGCATGCTCGTGCGGGCGACGATGGCGCGCCGCAACCAGCAGCGCCGCCCGCTGTAACCGCGCAGGTCACCAGGCTGCGGCCGGGCTGGCGCGCCCGGCTGGCCTGATCACGCCCAGCGTGGACCGGCCGGACACACAGTAAACAGATGTCTTCACGCTCTGTTACAACTTCGGTGTCACGGCGTGGTATTAGGCGATCCCGGTGACCGGCCAACTACGGAGGTGGTGTGAAACTCAACGCCCGACAGCCAGTCCCGCCCGGGACATCGCCCTACCCACAGGGGGACCACGTCATGGCGTTACTGCACCCGACCGAGATCGACAAGCGTCGCACGCCGCACGCCCTGCGCGTCGCCCGGGTCGGCGGCGCCGTCGGCACGGCGGCTGCCCGCCCGCGCGCGGCGAAGGCCGGCGCCCTGCTCGACGACGGCCGCGTCGGGCGGCACGTGCGCGTCCCCAAGACCGCCGAGCTCGTCGCGGCGCCCCTGCGCCGCCAGATCGTCCGCGGTGAGCTGGTCGAAGGTGACGCGCTGCCGCCGGAGGCGGTGCTGATGGAGCAGTTCGGGGTGTCCCGGCCGACCCTGCGCGAGGCCTTCCGGGTCCTGGAGTCCGAGGCGCTCATCTCGGTACGCAGGGGGGCGCACGGCGGCGCCCGCGTGCACACCCCGAACGGCCAGGTGGCCGCCCGCTACGCGGGCCTGGTGCTGGAGCATCGCGGCACCACGATCGCGGACGTCGAGGCCGCGAGGGCGTCGCTGGAGACGCTGGCCGTGCGGATGCTGGCGACGGCACCGGAGCCGGCGGCGCTCGCCCGGCTGCGCGCCGCCGTCGCCGACACCGAGCCCAGGGCCGGCTGGGCCGACGAGGCCCGCGGTGAGGCCCGCCCGGGTGGCGGGGACGCCGGGGGCGCCGACGGCCCACCAGCCGACCCGCGGGCGGCGGCCGACGGGTTCCACCGGCTGCTCATCGAACTGGCCGGCAACCAGACCCTGTCGGTGCTCGACGCGATGCTGCGGCACATCCTGGGCGCCGCGGCGAGCGTCCAGCTGCCGCCACCCGTGGCGGCCGGCGGGCAGCACAACGGCCGGGCCGACGCCGGCCTCGCCGACGGGCGCCGCGGCGGCCAGGCGGACGGGGCGCTCTCCGCGCACCACGAGGCCCACCGCCGGCTGGTCGAGCTGGTCGAGCGGCGGGACCCGGACGGCGCCGAGGCGCTGTGGCGGGACCACCTGGCGGCGGAGCCGGCCAGGCCGGACTCGGCCGCGGTCCTGGACCTGCTCGGCGAGTGACCGCCCGGGCGGGGCTGGCGCCAGCCACGCCCCGCCCGGCGCGGCCGCCGCGGGCTCGCCAGCGGCCCGCTGGCGGGTTCGTCACGAGATGTTCGGATTCCCCTAGTGGTGCGGGGAACACGCCGCTAGCGTGTCGGGCATGCCGGCCGGCCTTGCCTGGCAGTCGCTCCCGGAGCCAGGCGCGCTGGCGCTCGTCGACACGCTGTCGCGACGCGCCGCGGCTCTGTCGCGTCCGCACCCTGCCGACCTGCCGATCGGCGAGATCGTGGCCGTCGAGCGGGAGGTCATCCGCTGGCTGGACGCGTCGCGTCAGCGCGACGCCGTGACCCGGCTGGCCGCCGAGAACGCGCTCGTCGAGCGGCTCGCGCCGGACCCGATGCCGGCGCTGCGGGCCGCATGCTGGCTGCTCGCGTCCTGGGCGGTGGTGCTGCACCTGCGCACCGGCCAGCCACCGGCCGACGTGCTCGGGCGGCTGTCGTTCGGCGGCGTCTGGCGCGGGCCGCAGGCACCGGAGACGGAACGGATCTGGGAGCTGCTCACCGCCGAGGTGCGTACCGGGGCGTTCGCCGCGCTCACCGACGACCCGGCCACCGCCTGGGCGTTCCGGGCGGCGGCCACCCGGCTGCCCCGGTACCCGGAATGCCTGCTGCACCACAGCCTGGTGCTGATGCGCGGGCTTTGGGCCGAGCTCGGCGGCTACGGGATCGAGCCCCGCGACATGGCCAGCACGCTGGCGGTCTACACGCTCGACCCGGTCAACCCGGCGACGGGCTCGTTCCGCCCGCTCACCTGAGCCGGGTCGACCTGTGGCGAGCCGACCCCGGCGTGCCGCACGGCGCGGCCGGCCTGCCGGCCGGAGGCGTGGGCGCGGGCTCTGGCCACGGCCGCGGGCTGCCCGCCAGCCGGCGTGCCATCGTCACCCCGGCCGCCCGGGCCGCCCGGCGCCGCGGGTCCGGCCTGGCCCGACGCGCCACCACCGCTGCCGCCGGCGTCCTCCGCCTCGTCCTCGGTGATCTCCGGATCGATGTAGATCGCGCGGGTCATCCCGTTATGGCCATGTATGGCCAGCAGTGTCTCCATGTCCGGGTAGATCGCGGTCGACTCCAGCCCGGACTTCCACCACAGCACGCAGGTACCGTCCGGGGACTGCGCGCCGAACGCGACCGCGCCGGTTCCGGACACCCCGGAGACGTCGACGTCGCGTTCCAGCTGGAACCTGCGCACCCGTCGCGCGGACATCTCCTGGGATGACCTCCTCGTGGCGACAGGACGTTTGATCCGGTCGGGACACGGTAACGGGCCGAGCGCCCGCCGGTCATCACTTTCGCCCACAGCGCCCGCGACCGGCCAACGCCCCGCCGCCGAACCACTGGTCATGCCACCCGTGCCCGTCCCGCAGGACCACACGGAGACCAGCGGCAGGCCAGACCGGACCTGGCCCACCCGGGCCGATGGCCGATCCGTCTGGTTGGGGCGCAGCCGGCCGGTCCGCCGTCGTCGTCAGCTGAAGACCGACTCCTGCCGGTATCCGAAGAACCTACCGCGCCCCGGTACGTGCCTGGCAACCACCCGGCTGTCCGCTCACGGCCGGGCACGCAGCGCGACCGGCAGCCCGGCGCCCGGCCCGGCGCCGTCGGTCAGGAACCGGTCGTAGCGGGCGTCCCCGCGCAGGTGGCGCTGCAGGAAGGCGACCGTGTACCAGCGGGCCGCCCGCTGCGCCAGCCCCGGCTCGACGTGCGGCGGCAGGCAGGTCAGCAGAGCGGTGAGCCGCAGCCTGCTCGCCACGCCGGCCGGCACCCGGCCGTCGGTGGCCAGCAGGGCCTGCTCGCACACGTCCGTGAACGAGTTGTGGGCCGCTCCGTCGACGATCACCGCCATCCGCGCGGGCGCGCCGGTCAGCTCGCCGAAGGTCCGCTCGACGTTGCTGTCGGGCGGCGCCGCGGCGTCCCGGCTGCCGCCGATCAGCAGTGTGGGGATTGTCACTTGGCCGACCAGGTCCGCCGGCAGCACCTCGGTCGCCGCCGCGATGCCCACCGCCACCCGCACCCGCGGGTCCGCCGGCGCGTCCAGGACGCCCACCGAGGACACGACGGCGGTGAACCCGCCGAACGAGAACCCGGCCACGCCGATCCGCGCCGGGTCGACCGCGGCCGCGAACGGCCCGTCCGGGCAGAGCATCCCGTCGATGACCGCGCTGACGTCGCGCGGCCGGTCGCTGGCGAGCTCCACGAGGTCGGCGTTGCGGCCGGCGGCGAAGTCCTCCAGGGTGTCGCCGGGGTGGTCCGGGGCGGCGACCACGTAGCCGTGGCTGGCCAGTTGCTCGGCGAACGACGCCAGCTGTACCCGGCTGCCCGCGCTGCCGTGCGAGAGCACCACCAGCGGGAACCGGCCGGGCGCGAGGCCAGCGCCGGCCACGGCCAGCCGGGACTGGTAGCCGACCTCGGGCGCGATCTCGTAGCTTGCCGGCTCGCCTGCCGCGCCAGCCGCAGCGGGGTACCACACGGCCGTTGTGAGCTCCCGGCCCGCCCGGGCGGCGTCGACGAAACGCTCGGTGCGGAAGCCGACCGGGTACTCCCCCTGCTCGTCCGGGGGCAGCGGGGCCGGGGGCGTGGCCGTGGCGGCCTCCGCCGCCGGGTCGGGACCGTCGCGCCGCCCGCCCCCGGCGCCGTCCGCACCGCACCCCGCCAGCACCGTCCCGGCC
>JADGHD010000813.1 GCA_019689615.1 Frankia sp.
CCCGGGCCCCCCGGGCGGTGGCGGGGCCGGGGGGGGGGGCGCGGCCCCGCCGGCCCCCCCCGGGCCGTTTGTCGTTGGGAGGACCCACGCCGGCGCGGGGCGGCGACCCGCGCGGCCTGGCGAGCGATGGTCACGCGCCCGGCCCGGTGGGCGCTCATGCTGGCGGTCCGTCGGCATCGCGGTCTGTTCCCGCCCTAATCAGCCGCTGCGGATGCGCCCGAAGCGCCTGGTCAGGGCACCTGCGACGCCGGCTGGCTCGACGCAGGCTGGCTCGGCGCCGGCTGCTGGCCGGCTTCGCCATCGCCCTCGCCGCCGGGCGCCGGTCCGCGCACCAGCCCGTGCAGCAGGTGGTCGAGCGCCTGCCCGGTCTCGCGGCGGGCCTTCATCGGGTCGGGGCTGCGGGCGACGTAGATGCTCGCCTCGGCCAGCAGTGCGGCCACCAGCCGGGTCAGCGGCGCGACCGGGACCGGCGCGATGCTGCCTTCGGCGATCGCCCGTTCCAGCCATTCGGACAGCAGCCGGTAGCCGTGCTGTTCGACAAGTGTGTTCCAGGCGTCGCTGCCGAGCACAGCTGGTCCGTCCACCAGCACGATCCGCTGGAAGTCGATATCCGTGCGGGTGGAGATGTCGAGCAGCGAGTGCACCCCGGTACGGATCTGTGTCCACGCGTCGGCCGGCTCGCCTTCCTCCCGGGAAAGCTCTGACTCGACGAGGGCTGCCGCCACCTCGCTGGCGACCTGCTTCATCACCTCGCGGAACAGGTCGGCCTTGTCCTTGAAGTGGTGGTAAAGGGCACCGCGCGTCACCTTCGCGTCGGCCACGATCTCCTCGGTGCCGGTGCCCGCATAGCCCTGTCCGGCGAACCGCCGACGGGCGGCGGCGACCAGCGCCTGCCGAGTGTCGGCCGTCTGGTCGTTTCGACGGCCCCTGGTCACCCGCCAATTATGCTTCGGCCGCCGATCTGCATGCGCGTGGATCCTGGGTGATGTGCCCTTTGGCAGATCGGCGTCGGTCCGACCGGCCCGGGAAGGTCACTCGCCGGCGAGCGGGAAGATGAGGCAGGACGTGCTCGCCGTCGCGACGACCTTGCCGGACGCGTCCCGGACGTCACCTTCCGCGAAGGCCACCCGCCGCCCCGGCCTGGTCACCCAGCCGTGCGCGACCAGCTCGTTGGGCCTGCCCGGCTCCACCCGGACCGGGCGCAGGTAGTTGACCTTGAGCTCGATCGAGGTGTAGCCGGCACCGGCTGGCAGCGTCGTGTGCACGGCGCAGGCGGCGACGGTGTCGAGCAGCGTGCAGACCAGGCCCCCGTGGACGAGGCCGATCGGGTTGTAGGCCGACTCGTCGGGCTCGACCGTGAACCGCACGTCCCCCGGCTCGAAGGCGACCGGCCGGAAGTTGAACAGCATGGCGATCGGCGGGGGCGGCAGCGTCCCGTCCGCGATCGCCCGCAGCATCTCCAGACCGCTCATGGCCGCCCCGTGGGTCGCCGTGACCATGGGGTCGTACCAGCTGACGGTCTTGGACCGCGGCTCGCCCCAGGCGGCGAAGTCGGACGGGGCGGGGAGCGGCTCGGTCGTCGTCACGGCGGTGCTCCGTTCTAGGTTCAAACGCTGAATCCAGAGTGACTAGACTGTACGCCATGGACGGCACGGCTGGGCCGCGTGTGTGCTCAATCGCGCGGACATTGCAGGTGGTGGGGGAGCGCTGGTCGCTCCTGGTGATCCGAGAGGTGAGCCTCGGGGTCCGCCGTTTCGACGCGATCCAGGCGGCCACCGGCGCGCCCAGGGCCGTGCTCGCCGACCGCCTGGCCAGCCTCGTGGCCGCCGGCATCCTGCGCCGGGTCAGCTACCAGGAGCAGGGCGCGCGGACCCGCTGGGAGTACCGGCTGACCGAGGCGGGCCGGGAGCTCGCCCCGGTCCTGTCCGCCCTGCGCCAGTGGGGCGACCGCTACCTCGCCGACGAGGCCGGCCCGCCGGCCCTGGTCACCCACGACGGCTGCGGCGCCCCGGTCCGGGTCGAGCACGTCTGCGCCGCCGGCCACCACATCACCGACACGCGCCAGCTGCGGATCACTCCCACCGTGGCGGCGTAGCCGGGCCCACGCCTAGCTGGCCGGGCCGCGGGGGGCGCAGCGGGCGGC
>JADGHD010000814.1 GCA_019689615.1 Frankia sp.
GCCGGCTCCGCCCACCGGGCCCGCCCCTCGGACGAACCCGCATCGTCCACCGACGGTCACCAACCCAGCCGATGTCTCCTCTGTCCGCGGGACCGCCGCCTCGCCAGTGACGCCCTCCGGCCACCCGCGGTGTCCCCCGCAGGCCACTATGCCCCTAGTCGTCCGCTCTCGGACCACTGGGTACCGTCTTGCCCGCGCCGAGCTACGCTCAGCCGCCGTCGTCGCGCCCACACCGGGCATCCATGTCCCTGCCGCGGGCGCCTGCTCGTCGCGTCCCGGCCTCGGAGCGACCAGCCAGAGTCACGAACCCCGGCGCTGCCCACCGGCAGGATCGACTGGTTCGAGGCGAAGGGCGCGGGTCGCTGCGAGCCCTCAGTTCGGCTGCGCAGAGGTGGGTCAGGCGCCAGAGAAGAAGAACGCCACCAGCTCCATGCGCTGGCGGCGGTGGGGTGGACCTAGGTGGACTTGAACCACCGACCTCTTCCTTATCAGGGAAGCGCTCTGACCGACTGAGCTATAGGTCCCCGTCCGAGCGGACTGAAAAGAGAGTACAGGATGACGGCGAGGGAGGTGGGGGCGGGACCGCCCCCGATCGGCTATTGGTCACTTAGAGTGACCTCCACTCCGCCGATCATGTCGGAACAGAGGTTGTAGAGCATCGCCGCCAGCGTGGCCAGGACGGTTATCAGGATCACGTTGGTCGCGCCGACGAGCAGGCTGATCTGCATCGCCCGGCCGAAGGACAGCCACGTGCTGATGTTGTCGTTGTCGCCGTCGGTCAGCGTGCCCGCCGCATCGACGATGCTGTCGAACACGCCGACCGAGTTCAGGACGAACCACAGCACGGCGACGGCGACCATGACGACCAAGAAGATGCACAGCGAGAACGCGAACGCCAGCTTGGTCACGCTCAGCGGGCTGATCCGGGTCAGCCGCAGCCGCGCCTGCCGGCCCGGGCGCGCCGCCGGCTCGTCGACGGGCGGCTCGTAGCGCTCCGGCTCCGGCCGCTCCCGCCGCTCGCGACGGGAGGCACGGGGCGGGCCGGGTGGCGTCGCGGCCGGGCCGGGCGGCGGAACCGGCGCCTGACCAACCGGGCGGCCCGGGCCAGGAGTCGGCATCCGCTCCGCCGGCACGGACGGCGTGGGCGACGACTTGACCAGTCCGGGGCGCACCGGGTCGACGACGGTCCGGTCGGGGTCGGGCACGGCCCGCTCCCGCTCGCCGCGCTGCCGGTCCCGGTCCCGGTCAGCCGCGGGCGGCGCGGCCGGTGCGGCGGAGGCCAACGTACGGGTCTCCTCCGCGCCGCGCGGGCCGCCGGCATCCCGGCCAGCGTCCCGGGAGGCGTCGCGCGCGCCCTCCCGGGCGGCGGCGCCGTCCCGCGCGCCATCGGAGCCGCTGGGCCGAACTGGGGTCCGCACGATGGCCATCGTGTCGTCGTCCCGGGGGGTCTGTGCCGGCTGCTCCGCTCGCGCTGGTTTGGTTGGCGTGCCGCGGCCGGACCGGTTATCCCGGGCCGGGGCAGACCGGGCGTCCTGGCCGGACCCGCCGTCCCGGGCGGTGGCCGGCTTGGCCGCGGCGCCGGCCGCGGGCGGTGCCTGGGCAGCCGCCGCGGCCCTCGTCGTCGCGGCATTCGACCCCGACGCCAGGCCGAGCACCTCGTCGGCGCTGGCCGCGCCGGTCACCGGCGGCGTCGCCGGGCTGGCCGGCGGCTTTGGCGAGGACGACCCGGCCGTGGCGCTGGCGCGGGGCCCGGTGGCGGAGCCGGCCGGTCGCGCCGCCGGCTCCGCTGAGGCCGGACGGTCGAAGAACGGGTGTCCCCGCTTCTCCTCGGTCGTCGTGCTGGCCGCGGTGCCGGTGCCGGTCACGCCCGACGCGCCGGCGCGACGCGTCGTTGCCGTGGGATCAGCGGAGCCAGCCCGGGTGTTTCGGGCCGGGCCACGGCCCGTTTCCTGGCGGCCCGGAGCCGCCTCCTGGCGGCTTGCCGGGAGGGCGCCAGACCGGCCCGGCCGGTCATCCTTGTCGCTCACGCGTCTCCCCTCACCGCTCAGCCGGCGGTCGACTGCTCGTCGCCGTCCTCCGCCTCAGCATTACGCGCCACGCCGACAACCTGCACACCGGGCTCCAGGTCGATCAGGCG
>JADGHD010000058.1 GCA_019689615.1 Frankia sp.
GCCCCGGCGCAGCACCACGACGTCGTCGGCCGCCGCCAGCGCGAGCTTGGCGTACTGCTCGACCAGGACCACGGCGCAGCCGTGGTCGGCGGCGATCCGCCGGACCGTCTCGAACAGCATCTCGACGACCAGCGGGGCGAGCCCCAGGCTCATCTCGTCGATCAGCAGCACCCGGGGCTGCTGGATCAGGGCGCGGGCCATCGCGAGCATCTGCTGCTCGCCGCCGGACAGCGCCCCGGCCGGCAGCTCCCACCGCTCGCCGAGCCGAGGGAAAAGGTCCAGCATGTCCCGCGGCTTCGGCCCGCCCCGGCGCGCCGCGACCTTCAGGTTCTCCTCGACGGTCAGCGTGGTGAACAGGGCGCGGTTGTCCGGAACGAGCACCACCCCGGCCCGGCTGGCCGCCGCCGGCCTGCCGGGCCGCAGCCGCACCCCGTCGACCAGGATGCTGCCGGACTTCGGCGGCAGCAGGCCGGCCAGGGTGAGCAGGGTGGTGGTCTTGCCGGCGCCGTTCGGGCCGAGCAGGGTCAGCACCTTGCCGGCCTGGACCGTCAGGTCGAGGTCGCGGAACGCGGTCGCGCTCCCCCGGCCGCCGGACAGCTTGCCGCACGCCAGCCGCGGCGGCGGCTCGGCCGGACCGGCCGCCGCCGTGCCCGGCGCCATCGTGGTCGTCGCGCTCATATCGTCACCGTCCTCGTCGTCGAGGCGTCCTGGGCGCCGCCGGCCGCGGCGGCGTCGGCCGTGCCGGCGGTGCCGAGGTAGGCGGCGGCGACCGCCGGGTTGGCCCGGATCGACGCCGGGTCGCCCTCGGCGATCACCTTGCCGAACTCGAGCACGTAGATGTGGTCACAGACGCCGAGCACCAGGGCCACGTCGTGGTCGACCAGGAGCACCCCGGTGCCGGTGGCGGCGATCCCGCGGATCCGCTCGCCGAGCCAGGCGGTCTCCGCGCCGTCCAGGCCGGCCGCCGGCTCGTCCAGCAGCAGGACGGCCGGGTCGGTCGCGCAGGCCCGGGCGATCGACACCAGCTGGCGCTCCCCCTGGCTGAGCTCGCCGGCATTGCGCTCGGCCAGCTCGGCGATGCCGGTGAGGCCGAGCGCGTCGCGCAGCGCGCGCCGGCGGGCCTCGCCGCGCCGGTCGGCCAGGGCAGCGCTGACGTTCTCCTCGACGGTGAGCTCCTCGTAGAGCTCCAGCGACTGGAACGTGCGGGCAAGCCCGCGGCGCACCCGCTGGTGCGGCGGCAGCCTGTCGATCCGCTGGCCGCCGAGCAGCACCGTGCCGCTCGAGCGGGCGAAGCCGGTGATGGCGTCCAGCGCGCTGGTCTTGCCGGCGCCGTTGGGCCCGATCAGGCCGACGACCTGGCCTGGCTCAACACGCAGCGAGACGTCGCTGACCGCGACCACGCCGCCGAAGCGCACGGTGAGCCCGCGGACCTCAAGGCTCGCCGTGCGCGCCCGCCGCGCCGGCGGCTGGGCCGATCCGGCACCGGCGTCGGTGGCGCCCGCCGCCGGCCCGCCGGCCGTGGCCGCCGCCGGTTCGCCGGCCGTCGTGGCGGCTGGCGAGGCGGCACCGGCTGGTGCGGCAGCGCCGGCCGGTGCGGCAGCGCCGGCCGGGCCGCCGCGGCGCAACCGCGACATGATCAGACGGCCGATCCTGTGCCCGGAGCTGGCGACGCCCTCGGGGTGGCCGAGCAGGGCGAGCAGCAGGCCGAGACCGGTGACGACGGTGAACCACTCGCCGAGGTCCACGTAGTGGTCGAGGGCGACGAAGATGACGCCGCCGCTGGCGAGCACGCCCGCGGTGATCCCGCCGTACACCGACGTGACGCCGGCCAGGTAGGCGACCGTCAGCAGGCTCAGCCCGCCGATCGCGGAGAACGAGTCCCAGGTGACCACGCCGCGCCGGTACAACAGCAGGCTGCCGCCGAGGCCGGCGATGAACGAGGCGATCGCGAAGCTGATCACCTTGATCCGGACGACGTTGATGCCGATGCCGGCGGCCGAGCGCTCGTTCGCCCGGACCGCGAGCATCGCCGAGCCGAGCGCGCTCATCCGCAGCCGGGCGACCCCCCAGGCGACCGCGACCAGGACGGCGAGACACAGCAGGCCGAACTCGATCCGCGGGAACGCCTTGCCGGCGCCGATGCCGAGGTCGATGCCGAACAGCGACGGCTGGGTGGTCCGCGCGCCGGAGCTGCTCACGATCTGGGTGTTGCGGAACCAGACCGCCTCGATCGCGAACGCCAGCGCCAGCGTGACGATGCCCAGCGTCAGGCCGCGCAGCCGCAGCGCCGGCAGCCCGATGACCAGCCCGATCACCGCGGCGACCAGCGCGGCCAGCAGCGGCGCGAACGGGAACGGCACCCCCCAGCTCTCGGTCAGGCCGGACAGGGTGAACGCGCCGACCCCGGCGAGGGCGAGCTGGGCCAGCGACACCTGGCCGGCGTAGCCGGTCACCACGACCAGCGAGAGCCCGATGATGGCCGCGATGAACGTGTTGATCACAGCGGCCCGCCCCGACCCGCTGGTGACCAGGAGCGCGACCACGCCGACGACGATGCCGGCGATCGTCGGGACGAGCAGCGAGCGCGGTCTTGGGGCGTCCCCCAGCTGCTGGCGCACGAGGCCGCCGCGGACCGGCATGCCGCGGTTCATCACCACCAGCGCGATCAGGATGACGATCAGCGGCACCAGCTCGGACGAGCCGCTGCGGGGCAGCCAGGAGTGCTCCGCGGCCAGCGACTGCGCCTCGATCTGCACCATGCCGATGACGAGGCCGGCCAGCACCGCCGGGACGAGGTTCTGGAACCCGCCGACCACGGCGGCGGCCAGCGCCGGCACCACGAACAGCGTGTAGGTGGCCGGGGCGATCGGGCTCACCGGGGCGATCAGGATGCCGGCCGCGCCGGCCACCGCGCAGCTGATCATCCAGTTCGCCAGGGCGATCCGGTCCGGCGACACCCCGCTGACGTAGGCGCCGGTCTGGGAGGCCGCGGTGGCCCTGGTCAGCAGGCCGAACCGGGTGTAGCGGAAGATGACGGTAATCACAAGGGTGAGCGCGACGACCGATACCGCGAGGTAGAAACGGTCCGAGAGGATGCGCAGCTCACCCCACTCCCAGCGGTCGACCGGGAAGATCGCCTTGACGCTGACCGGGGAGACGCCGACGCGGACGACCATCAGCGCCTGGATGACCACCAGCACGCCGAGCGAGGCGACGGCCTTGGCCAGCGGCGGGGCGTCGAGCAGCTGGCGGAAGATCAGGAGGTAGAGGACCGCGCCCAGTAAGGCGGCGACGACGAGCGCGATCAGGGCGGCCGGGACGAAGCCGAGTTCGGCTCCGATGTCGACCGTCTTCGGCAGTCCGGGGATGAGGACGAGCAGCTCGCCCTTGCGTAACGAGGCGTAGGTGTAGGCGACCAGGAGCGCGATGGCGCCGGTCGCGAAGTTGATGACTCCGGAGCTTCGGTAGGTGAGCACCAGGGCAAGCGCCAGCGCGGCGAACACCGCGCCTTGGCCGAGCCCGGCCAGCAGCGACGCCAGGTGTTCCATGGCGTCAGCCCTCGACCGACCGACCGTCGGGAGCCTGTTCGCTGGCGGTGGGCCTCGGCCCACCGGCTAAGCCATCGCGGCAGGTGCCGTTGTGCTGCATGGCTGCCCCATTCGTGATCATGCAGGGAGAAGAGGTACGGGTGGCGCGCGGCGCACCCACGGCCTGGCGGTGCTGGGCGCGATGTGCTCTGCGGCGCGATGTTGTCTGCGATGCTGTCTGTGATGTGGCCGGCGTCACAGCCGGCCGGTCAGTGGCTCCTCTGAATACCCGCTGCCGGCGGTCGCGTCAACGCCACGCAGCGGCATGGGCCAGCCGATGGCGGGGCCCGTCGGGTGACGTCGGGGTCAGGCATCGGCCCGCTGGAACAGGAACGCGCTGGACGGGGCGCCGCCGCCGGTGCTGACCACGGCGGTGCGGGCGCCGGCCACCTGCCGCTCGCCGGCCTCGTGACGAAGCTGGGTGACCGCCTCGTAGACGAAGCCGAAGCCGTGCAGCCGGCCCTCGGACAGCTGGCCGCCGTGCGGGTTGAGCGGCAGGTCGCCGTCCAGCGCGATCCGCCGCCCCTTGTCCAGCCAGTCCTGGGCCTCGCCGTGGCCGCAGAAGCCGAGCGCCTCGATCCAGGAGATGGCGTTGAAGGTGAAGCCGTCGTAGAGCAGCGCGACGTCGACGTCGGCCGGCGTCAGGTCGGTGCGGCTCCACAGGTGTGCGGCCTGGCCGAGCACCAGCGGCTCGTGGGTGAAGGTGCCCTGGTCCCAGGAGACCCGCTCGAGGATCTGGGTGCCGGCCGCGACCACCCGGATGGCCGGCCTGGGCAGGTCGGCCGCGGTCTCGGCGGCCGAGATGACGACCGCGACCGCGCCGTCGCAGGGCACGTCGCAGTCGTACAGCCCGAACGGGCTGGAGATCATCCGGGCGGAGTAGTAGTCGTCGCGGGTGAGCGGCGCCCGGTAGATCGCCTGCGGGTTGCGGGCGGCGTTGGCCCGGCCGTTCAGCGCGATCGCGGCCAGCATGTCCCGGTCGGCCTTGTAGCGGTGCATGTACTGGCTGGCCTGCAGAGCGATCCAGTTCGCCGCCGAGAACGCCCCGTACGGCATGCGCCACTGCATGTCGCCGGTGACCCGGCCGCCGCCCCCGCCGCCGAGCTGGAACCGGAGCTGGCGGTAGGTGGACTCCCAGACCGTGCGGAAACACAGCACGTGCCGGCACAGCCCGGCCGAGACGGCGAGCATCGCCGCGACCAGCGCGCCCGCCTGGCCAGGGGTGTCGAGGCCGCCGTTGAACCAGGTGGGGCGGATCCGCAGGGCCTCCTCGACCGCGGCGATCCCGCCCTCGCTCATCCCCATGCCGGCGGCACCCGGGTAGGTGGCCAGGCCGTCGATGTCGTCGAAGGTGAGCCCGGCGTCGGCGACCGCCTCGCGGCAGGCCTCGACGGTCAGCGAGAGCGGGTCGACCATCAGCCGCCGCCCGATCCGCGAGCGGCCAATCCCGGAGATCACCGAGTCGTGCTCGTAGCGCCGCGTGGACAGCGGCTGGCGGGGCGCGGACAGCCGCGGCTCGCCGACCAGGTCCGCTGGGTTGTCCGGCTCGTCGACCGGCTCGAACAGCGGCAGCCACACGTCGTCGTGCTGCTCGAAGAGCACCTGGACCCGCTGGCCGACGCGGACCCGCTCCGGGTCGCAGTTGACGAGGTTGGTGGTCAGCCGGACGTCGGGGCTCTCGTCGATGGCGACCGCCGCGATGACGTACGGCGGGGCCAGGTGCGGGTGCCACTGCTGGGCGTTGACGGTGACGCCGACGACGGTGCCGCGGCCGGACACCTCGGTGGGCGCCCAGGACGGGCTCCGGCAGGACGGGCACACCGGCACCGGCGGGTGCACCAGCGTGCCGCAGTCGTCGCAGCCCTGGATCCGCAGCCGGCCGTCCTCGCCGGACTTCCAGAACCACTCGGTGCCCGGTGTCAGCGCGGGGAGGGGCCGCATGGTTGCTCCTTGTCGGCGTCGTCGGCGTCAGGCGTGGACGGGCATGGTGGGCGGACCGGCCGGGGCCGGGACCGCGGCCCTCGCCGCCGGCTGGCCGGCGCCGTGGCCGGCGCCGTGGCCGGCGGCGGGTGCGGCGGCGAACGCGGTGGTGAAGGCGTGCATGGTGACGCCGCCGTCGCCGCCGGCGTCACGGACCTCCACCGTGCCGACCGTGCCGCGTACCCGGGCGGTGGCGACCGCCGGCCCCACCCGGACCGGGCGCAGGTAACGCAGCACGATCGAGGACAGGGTCGTGCCGGGGGTGAGCGAGAGCGCCGCCTCCTCGACGGCCAGCGCGACCAGCCCGCCCTGCAGGGTGTTCGACGAGTTGCGGGCGTCCGGCTCGGCCGGGATCTCCGCGGTGCCCGGCTCGGGCACGGTGCAGCGCGCCCGGGCCGCCCAGGGCATCGTCAGCCGGCCGCTCGCCAGGATCGTGTTGTTCTCCCGCAGCTGGCGGTGCAGCGCGGCGTGCTCGGGCGGGAAGGTCGCGTGGGGGTCGGGCGAGGCCATGAACGACGCACCACCGACCGCGAGCTCGGTGCCGTCAGCACCGGTGAAGGTCACCTCGGCGACGGCGACCGAGCGGCCGGCCTTGATCATCCGCGCGGCGGCGTTGATCGTGTCGGTCTCCCGCAGCGGCTCGTGCAGGTGCACGTCCAGGTCGAGGGTGACCGGCACGCGCGGGAGCATCCGGTCGACCACCAGGTAGCCGCAGACGACGTCGGCCCACGTCGCCAGGATCGATGTCCGCACGCTCGTCGTGCCGGGCACGAACAGCTCGGGCACCACCGGCGCCGAGCCGTGGACCTCGTCGCCGACCCAGCGCGTGGTGAAGCCCAGCTCGCTGAGGATGTGCTTGTCGGGCGGCGTGAGGCGCCCTGGGGTGTCACCCAACGTCTCTGCTCCTGCCCCGCGGCGCGGCCGCGGTCCACCCATATGAAATTAACATCGACGTCGATTCTAGGCCAGTACCCGCCACGCCGCCGCTGATCGCCGCGCGGCCACGACGTCGCGCCCGCACCGGACGCGGAACACGCCAGCCCGGCCCTGCCGCCGCGATCACATCTGGCCGATGATGTCGTGCCCTAGACTTGGATCCTGGTATCAGGACCTGCCACAACCCGGTGATCACGGCAGCGACTGCACCACTGCGACGCTCACGTCACCGTGACGATCACGGCAGCCGTGAACGTCCGACAGCCACGGCCGCCAGACGGTCGTTTCGGTCACGACGGGAGAGGTCATTGTCGACGGCTGTGCCCGTGGAGCGCGACAAGCCGGTCGGCCCGCGTTCCCGCAAGGGCGCCGCGACCCGGGCACGGCTGGTGGAAGCGGCCAAGGCGGTCTTCGAGGAGGATGGCTTCCTCGACGCGCGGATCTCGGACATCGCCGAACGCGCCGGCCTGTCCCATGGCTCCTTCTACCACTACTTCGACTCGAAGGAGCAGATCTTCCGCGAGGTCGCCATGGCCCTCACGGACCTGCTCCACGCCCCGCTGAGCACGGTGATCTTCAACCCGGCGTTCATTGCCTCGCCGCAGGAACGAATCCGGGAGGGAATTCGCCAGTACCTGCTGAGCTACCGGCAGGAGGCGCGGATTATCGGCGTCGTCGAGCAGGTGTCGCGCTATGACGAGCACCTGACGTCGGTCCGGTACGACTACCAGGAGCGCGACCGGGAACGGGTCGCGAACTCGATCCGGCAGCTGCAGCTGCGCGGCTGGGTGGATCCCGACGTGGACGCCGTCGTCGCCGCGTCCGCGCTCGGCGCGATGGTCACCAGGTTCGCCGAGATGTGGCTCGTGCAGAACCTGTTCGAGCAGGATTTCGACGAGGCGGTCGAGCAGCTGAGCCGCCTGTTCCGCAACGCGCTGAACCTGCGCGAACCATCAGCTCCCCCAGCCTAGGGCCGGCCTGCCTCGTGGACCTCGGCCGGTCGCGCCGAGCCGAGCGGGGCCGGTCGGGGTCCGCCGGCGAGCGCCGGAAGCCGGTCGGGTCAGTCCGAGGACGGCAGCGCCTTGGCCTCGACGAGGCCCATTGGGGCGCCGTGGCAGTTGACCTGGGCCGGGCCGGCCTTGGCGACGATCACCTGGGACTGGCAGGTACCGCACGTGTACCGCTTGCCGAGGCTGACCGCGTCGCCGGGCACGATCTCCAGGTCCGACCCCGTCGGCACCTTGACGACGATCGCTTCCACCCCGCTCGCCTCGTCGCGCAGCCTGGTGCCCGCCTTCAGGGCCTCCGCCATCGTCCGCCTCCACCTCCAGCCAAGCACTGTCTCGCGGTGCGAGCCTAGGTCTTTTCGACAATGACGTCAATGTTGTAGAGTCCCGGCACCAGCGCGGCAACATCCCGCGCACTCCCCCGCAACCGGCCGGGCAGACGCCATAACCACACCCGCGGTGTCGCGCGGACCGGCCAGGGACCCTCCGCCGCGAACACCTCGATCCACTTTCGGTCAACCGGGTCATCTGGGTCGATTCGTGGCCGGAGACGACCAGCATCAACGCCGAAGGGGAACTCATGCGAACTGTTGTGGTCGGCGCGTCCAGCGGGCTGGGCCGCTGCATCGGGGTGGGCTTAGCAAAGCGGGGCGCGCGCACGGCGCTGCTCGCCCGCCGGGTTGACCGGCTGGCCGACGCGGCGCGTGAGGCCGGTCCCGAGTCGCACGCCATCGGCTGCGACGTCACCGACGAGGCGTCCTGCAAGGCGGCCATCGAGCAGGCGGCGAGGGCGCTCGGCGGGATCGACGCCGTCGTCTACGCCCCGGCGATCGGCGTGCTCAGCCGCCTGGTCGACCTGGACACCGCCGCCTGGCGGCGGGTGTTCGACACCAACGTGATCGGCGCGGCGCTGGTGACGGCGGCCGCGATCCCCTACCTGACCGAGTCCCGTGGCGTGGTCGCCTACCTCTCGTCGATCGCCGGCTCGGTCACCGCCCCATGGCCGGGCCTCGGCTCGTACGCGGTCAGCAAGGCCGCCCTCGACAAGCTGGTCGAGGCCTGGCGCACCGAGCATCCGACCATCAACTTCACCCGGATCAGCGTGGGCAACTGCGTCGGCGGCGAGGGCCCGAACGGCACCGAGTTCCCGAACTCCTGGGACCGGGAGCTGGCCGCCGTGGTCCACCCGATCTGGGCGGCCAAGGACTACGTCAACGCGGACTTCGTACAGGTCGAGGACCTGGTCGAGGTCGTGCACGCGGTGGTGAGCAACGGCGCGTCGATCGACTCCATCGTCGTCAACGCCCGCCGCTCGACGCCGCTCCCGCTCTAGCTCCTGCCCGGTCCTGCCCGCCGCCGGCTGGGCAGCGGGCAGGACCGGCAGGTACTACGGACAGGCAACTAGTTAATAAGGTGCCGTGCGGTACCGGAGGTGCCGTACGGCTGGCTGCCGCCGCGTGGGGCCGGCACGGGCGGCAGCCAGGTCTCGTTGGCCGGCATGGCCGGCAGCCAGGTCTCGATGGCCGGCATGGCCGGCAGCCAGGTGCCCGGCGGCCGGATCGGTTGGCGTCAGCTGGCGGGGACCTCGAGCAGCATGGCGGTGGCTATGCCGCCGCCGGCGCACATCGCCGAGACCGCGTACCCGCCGCCGCGGCGGCGCAGCTCGTGGATGAGCGAGATGACCTGGCGGGCGCCGGTCATCGCGATCGGGTGGCCGAGGCTGCAGCCGCTGCCCAGCACGTTGACGAGATCCTCGTCGATCTTCAGCATCCGGCAGGCGGCGGCCGGCACCGAGGCGAACGCCTCGTTGATCTCCCACAGGGCGATGTCGCTGATGCCGAGCCCGGCCCGGTCCAGCAGCTTCGGAATGGCCTGCACCGGCGCGAGCCCGGTGTCCGCCGGCGGCACTCCGACCGAGGCCCAGCCGCGGACGAAGGCCAGCACCGACAGGCCAGACGACTCGGCGAACGCCCGGTCGGCGACGACCACCGCCGCCGCCCCGTCGTTCACCCCGGCGGCGTTGCCGGCGGTGATGCTGAAGCCCTCGATCTCCGGGTGCAGCACCCGCAGCGAGGCCAGCTTCTCCATGCTGGTGTCCCGGCGCGGGTGCTCGTCGACGGCGAAGGTGAAGGTGCTGCCGTCGCGGCGGGTCACCTCGACCGGGAAGATCTCCTCGGTGAAGGCGCCCGAGTCGATGCCGGCGACGGCCCGCTGGTGCGAGCGCAGCGCCCACGCGTCCAGGTCCTGGCGGCTCAGGCCGGCCCGTACGGCGGCGTTCCAGCCGACCGTGATCGACATGTCGAGGTTCGGTGCCTCGGGCGTGTCCGGGTGCGTGGGCGAGTACCAGTCCACGACCTCGTCGCTGCCCGGTACCCGGCGCCTGGTCCGGGGCGTGGTGGACGACGAGTTCGTCCCGCCGGCGACCACCACCCGGTCCATCCCGGCGATGATGGACGCCGCGGCGGACTGGATGGCCGCCATCCCCGAGGCGCAGTGCCGGTTGTTCGCCAGACCGGGCGCGTTGACCAGCCCGGTCTCGATGGCGACATAGCGGGCGATGACGCCGCCGCCGTACAGCGACTCACCGAGCACCACGTCGTCCACACTCTGGGGGGTGATGCCAGCCCGGCTGACCGCCTCGGCCACGGCCAGCCGGCCAAGCTCGAACGCGTCCACATCGACCAGGGAGCCGCGCCCGGCGGTCCCGATGGGCGTGCGGGCCGTCGAGATGATCGCCGCTTCGTGCGCTGTCACGTCGCTCCCCTCCTGGGCAGGGAAAGTTCCTCGACGAACGGCCGGCCGCGGGTGGACGCCACGCAGAGCGCCCACCCGGCCGGCGGAGGTGGATATTCGGGCCGCGGGCCGCGGCGTCAGAGATGGCGGCCGGCGGCGGCCGGGGCCATCGGCCGGATCATGCTGTCCTGGACGAACGACGCGACCAGCGTGCCGTCCGGGCGGAACACGTCCCCGCGGCCGTAGCCGCGGCCGCGCCCGGCGTACGGGCTGCGCTGCGCGAGCAGCAGCCAGTCCCCAGCCTGGAACGGCTCGTGGAAGGTGATCGTGTGGCTGAGCACGCCGGTCGAGATGGTCCGGTGCGCCAGCGCCTGGCCGACGCCCGGGTGCGGGCGCATCGCCGTGCCGATGAGGAACCCGTCGGTGACGAACGCCAGCAGCGCCTGGCTGGTCGCGAGGTCGTCGGGAGCGCCGGGCCAGCGGGTCCACACGTCGAGCTCGGCCGGCCCGACGGCGTCCGGGTCGGCGATGTCGACCCCGCCGACGACCCGCAGCTCCCAGCTTCCGGGCTTGGCCTCCCCGGCGCCGCCGTGCGGGTCCTGGCCCGCGTCGGCGCCGGGGAGCGGCACCGCCAGCCCTGGCCGGGTGTCGCCGTGGCGGATGAAGTCCGGCTCGTCCGCCGTCAGCAGGACCAGGGACTGGGTGCACACCTTCCCGCCCTGGCCGATGGTGACCGAACTGCTGGCCATGCTGCGGCCGATGTGCAGCCGGGTGACCGTGACGTCGAGCGGGCTGTCCGGACGCCCGGGGCGGGCGAACACCGTGTGCAGGGTCTTGACGGTCTTGCCCTCGTGGCCGGCGAGGGCCGCGACGATCGACTGGGCCAGCAGCTGGCCCCCGAACACCACCGGGTTCGGTGAGGCGACGCTGTTCGCGCGGTAGCGGTCCGCGTCGACCGGTTCGAGCTCCATCGCGGCGAGAACCGCGTCAACGGTGAACATCGCGGGCGCCCGGTTACCGCGGCGGGAAGCGCAGGGCGCCGTCGAGCCGGATGTTCTCGCCGTTCAGGTACGGGTTGCGGGCGATCGACTCGACCAGGTAGGCGAACTCCTCCGGCTTGCCCAGCCGCTTGGGGAACACGATGTCCTTGGTGGCGGACTCAAGCACGGCCGGGGGCGCGCCCAGCATCTTTGGCGTACCCATGGTGCCGGGGGCGATCGCGCACACCCGGACGCCGAGCTGACCGAGGTCGCGGGCCATCGGCAGGGTCATGCCGAGGATCGCGGCCTTCGCCGAGCCGTAGGCGACCTGGCCGATCTGGCCCTCGATGCCGGCGATCGACGCGACGTTGACGACCACGCCGCGCTGGCCGTTCTCGTCCGGCTCGTTGTCGGCCATCGCGCCCGCGACGACGAGCCGGGTGGCGTTGAACGTGCCAAGGACGTTCATCTCGACGGTCTTGACGAACGCCGCCTTGTCGTGGGGCTTGTTGCCCCTGCCGACGATGCGGCCACCCCCCACGCCGCCGCCGGCGACGTTGACCAGCAGCGACAGCGCGCCGGCCGCCTTGCCCGCGGCGATCGCGGCGGCCACGGCGTCGTCGTCGGTGGTGTCCCCGGCGACGGCCGTCGCCCTGTCTCCCAGCTCCTTGGCCAGCTGCTCGGCGAGGTCGGCCGCCTGGTCGAACACGACGACGTGCATGCCGAGACCGACCAGGTGGCGCACCGTCGCCGAGCCAAGGCCGCCGGCGCCGCCGGTCACGATCGCCGAACGTCCCTCGAGCTTCACCCGTCCCACCCCTTCCGCTCACCGCGGCGGCACCCGGCCCGCCGACGCGCCGCGCCGCGCCCCGGCGCGCGGGCGGGCGACGGGCGGCGCCGCCGCTGATCGCCGCTACCGAAGGACCACTGGATCAGCACCCGCCGAGCAGATCGCCCCCGCGGACGCGACGGCAGGTGCGCGTGCGCGCCGCCGCCCCGGGCCGCAGCCGGCCCGCCGTATCCGGAAACGGGCGGCACGCTGCCGGCATGCTAGCCAATACTGACCTTGACGTCAAAGTTAGATATGCTCCAGACGACGACGCCGTCGGCCGCCGTCCCCGTCCCGCCAGCCCGCACGTCCCGCCAGCACCGCCCGGCACGGCTCGCGCCCGCCGCGCCCCCGGATGGGCCCTGCCGGTCGGCCGCCCACCAGCAGGCGGGCAGGGCGGACGAGGGTACGGGCAGAGATGGGCGGGGCCGCTGGTCAGCCAGGCGAGCGGCGCCCGGCAGCGGCGGGCGGGCAGGCAGGACACCGCACAGACAGGGGCACATGCCTGATGGCGATCTTCATCATCCGGTTCGACCTCCGCAACCCGGCGATCGCCGGGACGCGGATGGCCGACCGGTACACGGCGGCCCTGGAGATGGCCGAGTGGGCCGACCGGGTCGGCTTCTTCGCCATCGCGCTGTCCGAGCACCACGGCTCGCCGGACGGATACCTGCCCAGCCCGCTGACGATGGCAGCGGCGATCGCCGCCCGCACCAGCCGAGCACGGATCATGATCACGGCGCTGACCACCCCGTTCCACAACCCGCTGCGGCTGGCCGAGGACGGCGCGGTACTCGACCACCTCTCCCGCGGCCGGGTGGAGTTCGTGCTCGGCGCCGGCTACGTGCCGAGCGAGTTCGAGATGTTCGGGATCGAGCCGCGGGAACGGCCGCGCCGGGTCACCGAGGCCGTCACCACGCTGCGCCAGGCCTGGACCGGCGAGCCGTTCGAGTTCCGCGGCCGCACCGTGCGGGTGACCCCGGCGCCGCTGACGCCGGGCGGCCCACGGATCAGCCTGGGCGGCAGCTCCGCGGCCGCCGCCCGCCGCGCCGCCCGCCTGGGCGTCGGCTTCACCCCGACCGACGCGGCGACGTGGGAGTTCTACCGCGAGGAGATGCTGGCGCTCGGCCACCCCGACCCGGGCCCCGGCAGCGGCGGCGGGCGCAGCGGGGCGTTCCTGCACGTCACCAAGGACGTCGAGGCGGCGTGGGAGCGGATCGCGCCGTACGCGCTGCACGAGACGAACGCCTACGGCGCCTGGGCCGCGGCCGCGGCGGCCCTCGACGGCACCGGCTCGACGAGCACGGTCTTCCGGCCGGTCGAGTCCGCGGACGAGCTGCGGGACAGCGGCCAGTACCGGGTGGTGACACCGGCGCGGCTGGTCGAGGAGCTCAGCGCGCAGGGGCCGTTCGCGGTCTGCTCGTTCAACCCGATGATGGGTGGGATCCCGCCCGAGCTGGCCTGGGAGAGCCTGCGTCTGCTGGAACACGAGGTCATCCCGAAGCTGTGAGCGGGCGGGACGAAACGACGGTGTCCCCGGCGGGCGGGTGGCGGTGATGCGGCGGAGGAGCGGCGGCCATGGCGGACGGACGTAGGACCCGGCTACCCAACGCCAGCGCTGGCCGGCGGCGGGCCGGTCAGGACGGCGAGGACCGGACACGGGCGGCCGGCTCGACGTCCAAGGGCCAGCGCACCCGCAGGCAGCTGGTCGACGCCGCGCGCGTGGTGTTCGAACGGGACGGCTTCCTGCGGGCCCGGATCGCCGACATCTGCGACGTCGCCGGGGTGTCCCACGGCACCTTCTACACGTACTTCCTCTCCAAGGAGGAGATCTTCCGGGAGGTGACCGACTCGGTCGAGGTCGGCCTGCTCACGCTGAGAACGTCGGCGGGCAGGAGCGGGCCGGCGGACCCGGTCGAGCGCATCCGCGCGGCCAACCGGCACTACCTGGAGACCTACCGGGACAACGCGAAGATCCTCAGCGTGATTCACGAGGTGGCGGCGTTCGACCCGGAGGTGCGCGCGACCCGCGAGGAGCGCCAGGGCGTGTTCGCGACCTCGATCCGGCGGCGGATCCAGGCGCTGCAGCAGGCCGGGCTCGCCGACCCGGCCATCGACCCGGCCATGGCCGCCAAGGCGCTCGGGGGGATGGTCGCGTTCTGGGCCGACAACACCTTCCGCGACGACGCCGAGGCCGACCTCGACGAGGCGGTGGAGCAGCTCACCCTGCTCTGGGTGAACGCGATCGGCCTGCGGCACTGGCGCGCCGAGGACCCGACGGCGGCGCCGGTCGGGGCGGCGGCGAACGCGTCCGCGGACGAGTAGAGGCGCCCGCCCCGGTCCAGGGCCCCGTCCCCGTTCGCCCGTCACGGCACTGGCCACCTCGTTGCCCGCTGCCC
>JADGHD010000815.1 GCA_019689615.1 Frankia sp.
CGCGGCGCAGGCCGGCGCGGCGCAGGCCCGCGCGGCGGTCCCGGCTGAGGGCTGCGCCCACGAACCGGCCGGCAAGCCGGCCGTGGCGCCCAGCGACGGCGCATCCGCGTCCGCTCTCTCCTGAGCCACGCGAGCCGCTCCCAGGACGCGCGAACGCCCGGCGCGGCACGGGGCCGGCCGGGCGGTCGCGTCCCGCCGGGCGGCGGCGTCAGTCCCGGGTGAGCCTGCGGTAGGTGACCCGGTGCGGGCGGGCGGCCTCCTGGCCGAGCCGCTCGACCTTGTTGGCCTCGTAGTCGGCGAAGTTGCCCTCGTACCAGAACCAGCGGGCCGGGTTCTCCGCGTCGCCCTCCCAGGCGAGGATGTGGGTGGCGACCCGGTCGAGGAACCACCGGTCGTGGGAGATGACGACGGCGCAGCCGGGGAACTCCAGCAGCGCGTCCTCCAGCGAGCGCAGCGTCTCGACGTCGAGGTCGTTCGTCGGCTCGTCGAGCAGCAGCACGTTGCCGCCGCGCTTGAGGGTGAGCGCCAGGTTCAGCCGGTTGCGCTCGCCACCGGAGAGCACCCCGACCGGCTTCTGCTGGTCCGGGCCCTTGAAGCCGAACGAGGACACGTACGCCCGGCTGGGGATGTCGACCTTCCCGACGATGATGTGGTCCAGCCCGTCGGAGACGACCTCCCACACGTTCTTCTTCGGGTCCAGGCCGGCCCTGGCCTGGTCGACGTAGGAGATGTCGACGGTCTCGCCGATCGTCAGCGAGCCCGAGTCCGGCCCGACCTCGCCGATGATCATCTTGAACAGCGTGGTCTTGCCGACGCCGTTCGGGCCGATCACGCCGACGATGCCACCGCGGGGCAGGCTGAACGACAGGTCGTCGATCAGCAGCCGGTCGCCGTAGCCCTTGGTGAGGTTCTTCGCCTCGATCACCAGGCTGCCCAGCCGTGGGCCGGGCGGGATCTGGATCTCCTCGAAGTCACGCGGGCGCGCCTTCTCCGCCTCGGCGGCGAGCTCCTCGTACCGGGCGAGGCGGGCCTTGCTCTTGGCCTGCCGCGCCTTCGGGTTGGACCGCACCCACTCCAGCTCCTGGGCGAGCATCCGGCGCCGCTTGGCGTCCTTCTGCCCCTCGATCTTGAGCCTGGCGGCCTTGGTCTCCAGGTAGGTCGAGTAGTTGCCCTCGTAGGGGTGGGCCCGGCCGCGGTCGAGCTCCAGGATCCAGCCGGCGACGTTGTCCAGGAAGTACCGGTCGTGGGTGACGGCCAGGACGGCGCCGGGGTAGCGGGAGAGGTGCTGCTCGAGCCAGGCGACGCTCTCGGCGTCGAGGTGGTTCGTCGGCTCGTCCAGCAGCAGCAGGTCCGGGGCCTGCAGCAGCAGCCGGCACAGCGCCACCCGGCGGCGCTCGCCACCGGACAGCGTCTTCACGTCGGCGTCACCCGGGGGCAGGCGCAGGGCGTCCATCGCCTGGTCGAGCTGGCTGTCGAGCTCCCAGGCGTTGGCCGCCTCGATCTTGTCGATCAGCTTCGCCTGCTCGGCGAGGAGCGTGTCGAAGTCCGCGTCCGGCGCGGCGAGCTTCTCGTTGATCTCCTCGTAGGCGGCGAGCACCGCCCGGATCTCGCGGACGCCGTCCTCGACGTTGCCGCGGACGTCCTTGGTCTCGTCGAGCTCGGGCTCCTGGGCCAGCAGCCCGACCGTGTAGCCCGGGGTCAGGACGGCGTCGCCGTTGCTCGGCTGGTCGAGGCCGGCCATCAGCTTGAGCAGGGACGACTTCCCCGCCCCGTTCGGGCCGACCACGCCGATCTTCGCGCCCGGCAGGAACGCCAGGGTCACGTCGTCGAGGACGACCTTGTCGCCGTGGGCCTTGCGCACCTTGCGCATCTGGAAGACGTACTGCGCCATGGATCCACCCTATTGGGCGCGACGGGCGGCCGGGCCGCCTGGTGATCCCGCCGGTACTTGCCGACCACGCCACGGTGGGCGCAGGTTGTCCTGCCAGGCGACGGGTACGGACACGCCGTGTGTACTGACCGCTACCCCGATGTCCGGACGTAGTCGGATGTCCGGACGCTCCCGGCGAGGCTCCAGGCCACGGTGGTGGCGCAGGGCCCGTGATGCCCGCCACCCAGGCCGCCGCCCCGCCC
>JADGHD010000816.1 GCA_019689615.1 Frankia sp.
GCCGCCTGCGCCGCCGGCCGGCCAGGTCGGCGCCGCCGGCGTCAGCGGGCGTGCGCGGGGGTGGGGACGGGGGTGAACCGCAGCAGCCGCAGGCTGTTGCCGACGACGAACAGCGACGACAGGGCCATCGCCGCGCCCGCGATCATGGGGTTGAGCAGGCCGGCGGCGGCCAGCGGGATGCCGGCCAGGTTGTAGGCGAACGCCCAGAACAGGTTCCCCTTGATCGTGCGCAGGGTGCGCCGGGACAGCCGGATCGCGTCGACCGCGGCGGTCAGGGCGCCGCGGACCAGGGTCAGGTCGGCGGCCTCGATCGCGACGTCGGTGCCGGTGCCCATCGCCAGCCCCAGGTCGGCGGCGGCGAGCGCGGCCGCGTCGTTGACCCCGTCGCCGACCATGGCCACGACCCGGCCGGCGGCCTGCATCTTCGTGACGGCCTCGACCTTGCCTGCTGGCAGCACCCCGGCGACGACCTCGTCGATGCCGACCTCGGCGGCGACCGCCCGGGCGACGGTCTCGTTGTCGCCGGTGAGCAGGACCGGGGTCAGGCCAAGGCGGCGCAGCTCGGCGACGGCCGCGCGGCTGGTCGGCCGGACGGCGTCGGCGACCGCGAGCACCCCGCGGGCGGCGCCGTCCCACCCGGCGACGACGGCGGTGCGGCCGGCGGACTGGGCGGCGGCCGCGGACTCGACGTCCGCCGGCACCGCAAGCCCCGCCGCGCGCAGGTGCTCCAGCCGGCCGACGACGACCTCCCGGCCCCCGACCATGCCGCGCACGCCGAGCCCGGCGTGGGAGGTGAACCCGGACACCGCGGGCGGCGGCCCGGCGCGGGCGGCGCCACCGGCGTCGGCGGCGCGGGCGATGGCCACCGCGATCGGGTGCTCGGAGGCGGACTCGACCGCGCCGGCGAGCCGCAGCAGCTCGTCGCGGTCCTGGCCGGCCGCCGGGACGACGTCGACGAGGGCCATCCGGCCGGTGGTCACGGTCCCGGTCTTGTCGAGCAGGATCGTGTCGACGCGGCGGGTGGACTCCAGCACCTGCGGCCCACGGATGAGGATCCCCAGCTGCGCGCCACGGCCGGTGCCGACCATGAGCGCGGTCGGGGTCGCCAGACCCAGCGCGCACGGGCAGGCGATGATCAGCACGGCGACGGCGGCGGTGAACGCGGCGGTCCACCCGGCGCCGGACCCGGCCCACCAGCCGAGCGTGCCGACCGAGATGGCGATCACGACGGGGACGAACACCGCGGACACCCGGTCGGCCAGCCGCTGCACCGGCGCCTTGCCGGCCTGGGCCTGCTCGACGAGCCGGGCCATCTGCGCGAGCTGGGTGTCCGAGCCGACGCGCTGCGCCAGCACGACCAGCCGCCCGCCGGCGTTCACGGTCGCGCCGACCACCGCGTCGCCCGGGCCGACCTCGACGGGCACGCTCTCGCCGGTGAGCATGCTCTCGTCGACGGCGGACGAGCCCTCCTCGACGACCCCGTCCGTCGCGATCTTCTCGCCGGGCCGGACGACGAACCGGTCGCCGACGGCGAGCGCCGAGACCGGGATGCGGACCTCGGCGCCGTCGCGCAGCACGGTGACGTCCTTCGCGCCGAGCTCCAGCAGCGCACGCAGCGCCGCGCCGGCCCGCCGCTTGGCCCTGACCTCCAGGTAGCGGCCGACGAGCAGGAAGGTGGTGACGCCGGTCGCCGCCTCCAGGTAGATCATGCTGCCGGCGTCGGCGCGGCTGACGGTGAGGCTGAACGGGTGGGTCATGCCGGGCATGCCGGCGCTGCCGAAGAACAACGCCCACACCGACCAGCCGAACGCCGCGAGCGTGCCGACCGAGATCAGCGTGTCCATGGTCGCGGCGCCGTGGCGCAGGTTGGCCAGGGTGGCCCTGTGGAACGGCCAGCCGCCGTAGGCGACGACCGGCGCGGCCAGCGTCAGCGACAGCCACTGCCAGTACTCGAACTGCCACGCGGGCACCATCGCCAGCAGCACCACCGGGACGGTGAGCACGGCCGACACCCACAGCCGGGTCCGCGCGTCCCGCGCCGCCGCGCGCTCGCCGTCCGCGGCCGCCTGCGCCTCGGCGCCGCCGGCCTCGGGGGCGGTGGCGGCGGGCACGGGCGGTGCCGGGGG
>JADGHD010000817.1 GCA_019689615.1 Frankia sp.
GGCGGGGCACGCTGCTCGGCGGGGTGCCGGGGGTGGAGCCGGCGCACGTCGTGATCATCGGCGCCGGCGTCGCCGGGATGAACGCGACGTCGGTCGCGGTCGGCATGCGTGCCGAGGTGACCCTGCTCGACCGGGACATCTCCCGGCTGCGCGCCGCCGACGCCCGGTTCGAGGGCCGGGTGCGCACGCTGGCCTCCAGCGCCTACGAGATCGAGCGGGCGGTGGCGGCGGCCGACCTGGTCATCGGCGCCGTGCTGATCCCAGGCGCCGAGGCGCCGAAGCTGGTCACCAACGCGATGGTCGCCCGGATGCGCCCGGGCGCCGTGCTCGTCGACATCTCCGTCGACCAGGGCGGCTGCTTCGAGGACACCCACCCGACCACGCACGACGACCCGACGTTCCGGGTGCACGACACCGTCTTCTACTGCGTCGCCAACATGCCCGGCGCCGTCCCGCGCACCGCCACCCACGCGCTGACCAACGCCACCCTGCCGTACGTGGTCGAGCTCGCCGACCACGGCTGGCGGGCGGCGCTGCGCCGCGACCCGGCGCTGGCCCGCGGCCTGAACACGCACGCGGGCCAGCTCACCTGCCCGCCGGTCGGCGCGGCCCACGGCCTGCCCAGCCGCACCCCGGCGGACGTCCTCGCGGCCGGGTGAGGCTCACGCGGCCCGCTGCGGCATCGCCCGCTACCCCGGCACCGGCTCCGCCACCGCGACGTCGTCGGCCTCGCCGCGCAGGACCTCGACGTTGTCGCGGAAGAGGTTGTCGGGGTCGTAGCGGCGCTTGAGCGCGCGCAGGCGGGCCAGCGTCGCCGGCGGGAACGCGTCGGCCACCCGCGCCGGCCGTGGGTCGGTGTCGAAGACCAGGTACATCCCGTCCAGGTGCTCGGCCATCGCGTCCCAGTGCCGGTCCAGGCCCGCCCGGCTGAACCCGAGCGCGACCAGCGAGAAGTTCGCCGAGCGGTGGGCGAACGCGGTGGCGTCCGCCGGCACGTCGGCCACGGCGCCGCCGAGCGAGCGGATCTGGAAGAAGTAGGCCTGCCAGCTGCCCAGCAGGCGGACCACGCCCTCGGCCAGCTCCGGCGTGATGTGCTCGGCCAGCGCCGAGCGGCTGACCGGCTCGCCCGTGCCATTGTGCATGTGCTGCGGCGCGTTCATGATCGCCCGGTACGGCACGAGCTGGATGGCGTGGTCCAGCAGCGGGCCGGCGTCGGCGATCGGCGCCAGCAGCCGGATGACCGTGTCCGGGTCGTCGCTGTCGACCACCGCCATCACCTGGGCGATGGGCGGCTGCCCCAGCCGCGCCGGGCCCATGATGAGGAAGCTGGTCAGCTCCCGCGGCGCAGCCTCCACCGCCGCGCCCCAGCGCTGCAGGAAGACGGCGGTGTCCGAGGCGTCGAAGATCATCTGGGCGAACGCGACCGTGCCGGCCTCGTGTGCCTGGAACTCGAACGCGGTGACCACGCCGAAGTTCGCCCCGGCGCCGCGCACCGCCCAGAAGAGGTCCGGGTTGTCGATGTCGCTCGCCCGCACCCTGGTCCCGTCGGCGAGGACGAGCTCGACGGCGCGCAGGTGGTCGATGGTCAGGCCGTGCTTGCGCACCAGCCAGCCGATGCCCCCGGCGGTCGCCAGCCCCCCGACGCCGACGCCACCGTAGTCGCCGGAGGTGAGCGCCCAGCCGTGCGGGGCGAGCGCGGCGGCGACGTCGGCCCAGCGCGCGCCAGGGCCGATCCGGACCAGGCGGGTGGCCGGGTCGAGGACCTCGATGCTGTTCAGCCGCCCGACGTCGAGCACGATGCCGCCGTCGTTGGTCGAGCGGCCGCTGACCCCGTGGCCGCCGCTGCGGATGGACAGCGGCACGTGGCCCTCGGCGACGACCGGCTGCGCCCTGGCGAAGGCCAGCGCCTCGGCGACCTCGTCCGCCGTGCCGGGGCGCAGCACCAGGCCAGGGGAGCCGCCGCGCAGGTAGGTCGAGCGCACGGCGGCGTACTCCCGGTCGTCCGGCTCGACGGCGGTGGCCGCGAGCGAGGCGGGCAGGGCGTCGTAGTCGATCCCGGGCCGCCGGCCGGGCCGGGCCGGCGGGGCGGCCGTGGCCCGCGGCGGGGCGGGGTCAGGCC
>JADGHD010000818.1 GCA_019689615.1 Frankia sp.
GCCGCGCTGGTGGCGATGATCGCGCTGTGGGTGAGCCGGCGGGACTGGCGGGCGGCGCTCGTCCTGGTCGGCTTCGGCGCGTCGTTCCTGCCCTGGCTGCTCTTCCCGAACCGGACGATGTTCCTGTTCTACGCGCTGCCGCTGCTGCCGTTCATGATCCTTGGGATTACCACGACCGCTGGGCTCGTCCTCGGCCCGCGCGAGGCATCCGACGTCCGCCGGCTCGTCGGCGCGCTCTCGGTCGGCATCTACCTGATCGCCGTCGTCCTGCTGTTCGCGTACTTCTACCCGATCCTCGCCGCACAGGTGATCCCGAGCGCCGACTGGCGCGCCAGGATGTGGTTCCCCGGCTGGATCTAGCCCTCGGGCTGGCCCTGGCGCGCCGCGGCCCGGGCGGTGGCCAGGCGGGTGTAGGCGGCGACGTCGAGCGTCTCGCCGCGGGCGGTGGGGTCGACGCCCGCGGCGGCGGCCAGCTCGTCGACGGCGGCCGGGGAGCCGGCCCAGCGCGCCAGGGCCACCCGCAGGGTCTTGCGCCGCTGCGCGAACGCGGCGTCGACGGCGGCGAACACGTCGCCGCGCAGCTCCGCCGGACCGGGCGCCGGGCGGCGGGTGAAGGCGACCAGCCCCGAGTCGACGTTGGGGACCGGCCAGAACACCGAGCGCGGCACCGGGCCGGCCAGATGGGCCCGCGCGTACCAGGCGAGCTTCACGCTCGGCACGCCGTAGACCCGGCCGCCGGGCGGGGCGGTCAGCCGCTCGGCGACCTCGGCCTGCACCATCACCAGGCCGCGGGCCAGCGACGGCACCCGCTCCAGCAGACCGAGCAGCAGCGGCACGGCGATGTTGTAGGGCAGGTTCGCGGCCAGCACGCCGGGCGGTGTCGGGAGGTCGGCGGCCCGCAGCCGCAGCGCGTCCGCGGCGAGCACCGACAGCCGCGCGGCGGCCTGCGCTGGCAGCCGGGCGCCCACGGTCGCCGGCAGCGCGCGCGCCAGGGCCGGGTCGACCTCCACCGCCAGCACCTGGCGGGCGGCGCCGAGCAGGCCGAGCGTGAGCGAGCCGATCCCCGGGCCGACCTCCAGGACGACGTCGTCCGGCCCGATCGCGGCCAGCCGGACCAGGCGGCGCACCGTGTTCGGGTCGACCAGGAAGTTCTGGCCGCGCTTCTTCGTCGGGCGCAGGTCCAGCGCGGCCGCGATCGCGCGGATGTCGGGCGCCGAGAGCAGCCCGTCGGCCTTCGCCGTCGCGGCCACCTGGCCTACCAGGGCCCGAAGACGCGCTCGGCGGTGGCGGCCAGCCGGGCGGCCAGCTCCGCCACCGGCTCGCCGCGGACCTCGGCGATCGCCCGCACCGTCAACGGCACCAGGTAGGGGCCGTTCGGGCGGCCGCGCCAGGGCACCGGCGTCAGGAACGGCGCGTCGGTCTCGACCAGCAGCAGGTCCGCCGGCGCGACGGCGGCGGCGGACCGCAGGTCGTGGGCGTTCTTGAAGGTGACGTTGCCGGCGAACGACATCACGTAGCCGGCGTCGGCGCACACCCTCGCCATCTCGGCGTCGCCGGAGAACGCGTGGAAGACGACGACGTCCGGGGCACCCTCCTCGGCCAGGATGCGCAGGGTGTCCGCGTGCGCGTCCCGGTCGTGGATCATGAGCGGGCGGCCGGTCTCCTTCGCGATCGCGATGTGCCGGCGGAAGCTCTCCTGCTGCGCGGCGTGCGCCTGCGGCGGGGTGCGGTAGTAGTCGAGCCCGGTCTCGCCGACCGCCCGGACCCAGGGCTGCCGGGCCAGCTCGGTGAGCTCGGCGTAGGTCGCCTCGTCGACGCCGTGCGCCGCCTCGTTCGGGTGGATGGCCACGGCGGCGTACACCCCGTCGAGCTCGGAGGCGATCTTCGCCTGCCAGCGGCTGGTCGGCAGGTCGACCCCCACCGTGACCATCCGGCGGATGCCGACCGCCCGCGCGGCCGCTACGGCGTCGGCCGGCTCCGTGTCCATCAGGTCCAGGTGGCAGTGGCTGTCGATGACCTCGACGGGAAGCGGTTCGGGGGGCGGCGGGGGGTCGCGGGGGGGCCCCGCGCCCCGGGGCCCGCGGCGGGGCGGGTTGCCCCCCCCCCCGCGGGCGG
>JADGHD010000819.1 GCA_019689615.1 Frankia sp.
CATCTTGGAATGGCTGGGTCCCGCGGTCACAGGGCTTCCTCTTCTCCGTCTTCGTGCGTCAGCGGCGGCGTGTGGGGTCGGTTCGTCAGCGGGTGGGCCGGCGCGGGGCCAGGGTGCCGGTGGTCAGACCGTGGACCGTCTGGTCGATCACTGTGGCACTGAGCCGGGCAAGCGTCGACAAGGCGTCCTGAAGCTCGGCGAGTCGGCGGAACTCGTCTCCGTACCGGCGCTGCTCGGGCAGTGACATCCGCGGGATGCGGCAGCGGCGCAGATCCTCGCGGCTGAGCGCGCCGAGCGTGTTCGCCACGGGCACCGCCCGCGCGTCGGCGCGCAGGAACGTCGCGACGAAGTGCGCGTCGAGGCGGTCCGCGTTCAGCTCGATGACATGGGCGATCTGGCTGTCGCTGGTCTCGGTGCCGGTCGCCACCACCGGCGGCCGGCCCAGCGTGCGCACCAGCACGTCGCCGCGGCGCGGGGTGGTGTCCCTGGATCGGATCTTCAGCGCGCCGGTCCGCTCCAGCTCGGCGATCGTCACCTGGGCGTGCGGGAGGCGCGGGCCGGCCGCCGCGAAGGTCGGCAGGCCGGCCCCGACGCGCGCGTACAGCGCCCGGAGCCGGTCGGTGACCTCGGCGAGGTCGTCGGCGGTGGCCTCGACCTGGGTGGTGACGTAGCGGGACGGCAGCAGGTTGGCGCCCCGGTCCACCAGCCGCAGCCGTGGCACCGCCCGGGACACGCCCGGCCCGCCGTCCGCCTGCCCGGGCCGGCGCCGTCCCGAAGATGCCAGGGCGGCTTCGGCATCCCGGAACAGCCGCTGCCAGAGCGAGTACTGCTGGGGGACGTCGGCCCTGTCCACGACCCCGGACAGGTCGACCATGATCACATACCCGTTGTCGGCCTCCCCGTACGGGCGGCGCAGCACCCACAGGTAGACGTCGGTGTCGGGCAGCGAGCTCATCTTCGGCGGCAAGGCGATCACCGCGCGCAGCGCGCCGGAGCGGATCATCTCCTCCCGGATCGACTGCCCGGACGGTGACACGCAGGTCCGCGGCGAGACCGCGACCACCGCCGTGCCGCGCGGGCGCAGGTGGGCGTAGCAGTGCTGCACCCAGGCCAGCTCGCCGTCGCGCGGCGCCGGGACCCCGAACTCCCAGCGCCGGTCGGTCGCCAGCTCGTCCGCCGGCCAAGCGGGCTGGTCGAGCGGCGTCTCGCACACCACCGCCGCCAGGCGCCCCAGAAGGTCGGCGAACTGGTCGTCCCGCAGCGAGTCGCCGAGGCGGATCTCGTACGGCCCGGCCAGCGGGTGACCGCGCAGGTTCAGCGCGGCGCTCTGGACGGCCGACTCGTCGATCTCCTGCCCGAGGAGCCGGACCTGGTTCCCGAACCTGTCCGCGACGGCGAGCAGCAGATCACCGGCCGCGCAGGCCGGGTCAAGTACCGCGGGCAGGTCGGCGCCCGAGAGGTCGAAGGCGCCCTCGTCGTTGTAGCCGTCGTCGTTGCTGTCGCTGGTCTCGCTGTCGCCGGTGTCGATGTCGGCGTTGCCGGCGCCGGCCGAACCGCCGTTGCCCGCGGCCGTGGACGGCGGCAGCAGCGAGACGATCACCCTGGCGAGCAGCGCCCCGGACGGCAGCCTGGTGACGGGAGGCTCGGCCTCCGTGGGCTTGTCGCGCCGGCCGTCCGCCGCCCTGGTGGGGCCGCCGATGGCCTGCGTGCCGGTTTCGGTACGCCCGAACATCGCCAGCTGGTCGGCCCGGCCGGTGCTCTTCAGCCAGGCCTTGACCTCGGCCCAGGAGTAGGTCGGGTTGTTGGCGCCACCACCGATCGGCTTCGGGAAGTCCTCGTGGCGCCGACGCCAGTTGGACACGGCGGCACGACCCACGCCGACCCGGCGCGCGATGGCGGCGGCCGTCACCTCGTCCTGCCCGTCCGCGTTCACAGGAGCGACCTTACAGGTTCGATCATCCATCCAACAAGCCTCTGTGTACACAGTTGCCAACGTTCACAATGGCCGCGTACACACTTGACATGGTCACATGATCTACCCTACAGTCACGATCCAGCGCGGCTCGGCCGCGCAGCGCGCAGGCCCGGGTCATGCGCCCCTTCAACGGGCGACAG
>JADGHD010000820.1 GCA_019689615.1 Frankia sp.
ATCTCACCTCTCCATCTCGTCGCCCGCGTATTATTTTTAATTGATAGAGCTGGTGGTGCGTTGGGGGCCATCGGGGAGCCGGAGTAGGAGGGGGAGTGGGGTACGAAGCGCCGGCGCTGGCTGTGGACGTCGAGGCGCGAGCCGAGACGGTCGCGCGGCTGCGGCGGGCGGCGCGCGGCCTGCGCGCCTTCGACGTCGACACCTTCACGCTGGACGGCGGGGCGGCCGACGAGGCGGACCGGGCGCTGATCGCCGCGGGCGCGCTGATCGCCGGCTGCTCGTCCCTCATCGACCACCTCATCGCCGACGTGGCGACGCTGCTGTCGACCGGCGCGGCGACGGCGGCGGAGGCGTCGGCGCGCGGCGCGGTGCTGTTCGCGCTCGACCGGCTGCCACCCGGCTACGCCGACCACTACACCCCGGCGTTCGCGAAGAAGCTGCTGGTCGCCGCCGTCAGCATGGCCGGGCGGCTGGCCGAGCCGGACTGGATCCCGCTCAGCTGCCTGGCCGAGCAGCTGGCCCTGCACCTGCTGATCCAGGAGGCGGTGAGCCTGCTGGAGCTGGTCGGCCGGGACGCCGCGGCCGAGGCCGACCCGGGTGCCCGCTACCAGTACTTCGCCGAGACGGCGCTCGAGGACAGCGGCCACCTGCGGCTGTACTCCGAGACGCCGGTGGCGGTCGACTACGCCGCCTACCCGGCCGCCGCCCCGATCAACGCCTGGTTCACCCCGCTCTACGACGGCTTCTACGTCCACCCATACGTCGAGCCGCGCCCCTGACCGGCCGCCGCCTTCCGCCACCTGACGGGGCCGCCCACCGCCGCCGAGGCCCCGCGGCTGGGCGGCGGCCGGCACGCCTGCCGGCCCGGTACGGCCGACAGGCGGGGCTGGTGCCGTCAGATCGAGGTGAACCCGTCCGTGCCAGCGCCGTTGGATTGGGCACGCCGGTCGTGGGACCTGAGGATGGCGATCGGCTCGTCGCTGCGGATCCACTCGTCGAAAAGGCGGGCGCGCTCCACCAGCAGGGGGTGGTCGGAGCTGGTCCGCATCCGGAACCGGTGCAGGCGGGCGAGCCTGCTGTCCTGGGCGAGGGAGTCCAGGTGGCTCGCCTGCTCCAGGAACGCGGCGGGGTCCAGCTCGTCGACGATGGACCGCGCGCCACCGGCGAGCTTCATCATCGACCGGACGCACGGCTGCACGTCCTGCACGGTGAGCATCGCGGCCCGGTCGGCGCTCAGCTCGGCCATCCGCTGCCAGGTCGACAGCGCCGCGCGGACGCCGAGGCCGATCGTAAGGTTGACGATCGGATTGAGCCGGCTGGCGGCCACTCCGGCCGCGCCGCCGAACAGCCGGGCCATGCTGCCGTAGAGCACGTGACCGCACTTGATGTGCCCGACCTCGTGGCCGATGACCGCGAGGAGCTCCTCCTCGTCGAGCAGGTCGATCAGGTCCGTGAACAGGACGATGTAGGGGTTGTTGTGGCCGGAGGTGTAGGCGTTCAGCCCGCCCTGGCGGATGTAGAGCTCCGGCTCGGGGACGTCGAGGATCGCGCAGGCCTCGCGGAGCAGGCCGTGAATCCGCGGTAGCTGGCTCGGGCCGACCCGGATTCCGCTGGCGGCGTTCTCGACGTACGCGGAGCGCTCGTATCCCCACTCGATGAACTTCGCCACGGCCTGGTCGATGCCCGGCACCCGCCGCAGGTTCTGGGTCGCCCGCCGGTCGAGAGGATGCCGGAACAGGTCGGCATCCAGTCCGACGAGCCGGATCCGGCCGCTCCCCGCGCCCGCGCCGCCCTTCGCGCCCGGCGGGTCCCACCCGCCGCGGCCGACCTGCGTCACCTCTCACCCCGATCCACGTCGCTCGCACCCGGGCCCAGCCAGCGCCGCCGGTTTCCGCCGAACGGGGCCACATGGGCCCGCGACTGACACCTGCGGGGCTTCGGGCCAGTATGTGCCAGCCCAACCGCATCGACCAGGAGTCGGTGCCGCACGGCGGTCTGAACCGCATCGACCAGGAGTCGGCGCCGGTCGGTGGTCTGCCGGCTAGGGCAACTGGGCGGCGAGGCGTTTCGGGGCGACCGCGCGGTAGGCGTCGAGGACGATCTCCGCGAGTTC